>CAYZEG010000021.1:0-8399 GCA_964477635.1 Candidatus Woesearchaeota archaeon
AAGCCCGTTCAAAAAGAGTAGACTTGAAGGCTCTCCTGGGGAAAAAGAGGTGATAAAAAGTAGAGAGATAAGTTATATTTAAATGTTTCGGTTTTGTTACTCTTTAAGGATGACGATAAGTAGTCAACCAATAGTAGTTATGAAAACTATGATTTGTTAGGTACTACTTGTCTTATCTTAGGCACTACATCTTGAAAAACATGACGTTTATAAAATACAGCAAAGTATAGTTTATATGGATAATGGTGATAACCCTATGGATGATGACAATGGCATAAGTCCGCAGCAAGAACAAGTTCACAGCATCGTTTTCAGCAGGGAAATCGGATGGCAGGAAATCATCTACGATTTGATAAATTCCGAACAGCTTGACCCTTGGAACATAGACATAATTGTTCTTACAAACAGCTATATGAAAAAGCTGCAAGAATATGAAGAAGAAAGTTATTTTGTTTCCAGCAAAGTTCTTTTGGCGGCGGCGCTTTTGCTAAGAATAAAATCGGAAATTTTGCTTAATAAATACATAAGGAGCATAGACGAAATTCTTTTTGGAAGAAAAGAAGACAAGAAAAAAATTATCTCCGAATTAATTGAATTTGACGGGGTTCCCGAGCTAATCCCAAAAAGCCCGTTGCCGAGGTTCAGAAAAGTCACAATGCAAGAATTGATTGAATCTCTTAACAAGGCGATAATAACCGAAAACAGAAGGATAAAACCGATAAAAATATGTTTAGGGAAATTTCAATATCCCTCCCAAAAAGAAGGTATATTTCCAAAGACAAGATAAAAGAAATTTATGGATTGATATTCGGACATTTTGAGAAAAACAAAAATGATTTATACATTCCATTTTCCGTTCTCATTGGCGGAGACAGGGAGGAAAAAATTTTTTCTTTTTCATCAATACTTCATCTGGAAAATCAGAAAAAAATATGGATAGAACAAAAAGAGCATTTTGGAGAATTGCATATTTGGATGAAGGACAAATATTTTAAGCATAATCCAAATCCTTTCGCTGATTTGATGGAAGAAAAATCCCCGGAGGAATCATCCAATCAGCATTTTGATGAAATATCCGACGAGGAATGACACCAATGCCGCCGTAAACAAATTCGGGAAGATATTTGCGCTTGAGAGTTTCACCCCTTTTCATTTTTATGGCAAATCAAGAATATATATAAATTTATTTAAAGAATAATTAAAACATTTCTTTATGGAAATTTATTTTGCCACGACAAATAAGGGCAAAGTTCAGTCTCTTCAAAGAGATTTTGAAAAACATGGGATATCTATAATTCAGAAATCAATCAATCTGGCGGAGCCGCGCTCAAGCGATGTTCAGGAAATTGCTGCTGCGAAAATATCCAAAGCTTATTCTTTAATTCAAAAGCCGACAATTGTGATTGACGCGGGTTTTTACATAACATCATTAAACGGATTTCCCCGCGCTTTTGTCAATTTCGCACTGGAAACAATAGGCAATGAGGGAATCTTGAAATTAGTTGAAGGAAAATCAAGAGAATGCGAATTTAGGGAATGTTTGGCTTACATGGACAACACATTAAAAGAGCCAAAATATTTTACCGGCAGAGTTGGAGGGATTGTCTCGGATGAATCAAAAGGATTAATGCAAAGCCATTTATGGTCAAAACTTTGGTTGATTTTCGTCCCGGAAATGAGCAATAAAACTCTTGCCGAAATGACCTTTGATGAATATCAAGCTTGGAGAAAAATATCAAGAGAACAAAATTCTCCGGGAGAAATGCTTTATTCCTGGCTTTCTGCCAATGGAAGAATTCACTAAAATTTATATAATTAATTTGGGTTTTCAAATCATGAAACTCGGCGTTTTATTTTCAGGGGGAAAAGATTCAACCTTCGCAACGTGGCTTGCCAAGAAAGAAGGGTATGAAATTTCTTGCCTTATATCCATAGCATCAGATAACAAGGAAAGTTACATGTTTCACACGCCTTCAATAGAAAAAACAAAGAAACAAGCAGAAGTAATGAATATCCCAATAATTTTCCAAAAAACCGAAGGCAAAAAAGAAATTGAATTAAAAGATTTGGAGGAAGCAATAAGAAAAGCAAAAAAAAAGTACAAAATTGAAGGCATTGTAACGGGCGCGGTTGAGTCAGTTTATCAGGCTTCGAGAATCCAAAAAATTTGCAACAAATTGAATTTGGAATGTTTTAATCCACTTTGGCAAAAAGACCAATTTAAACTTCTTGAAGATTTAATAAAAAATAAATTTAATGCAATTATCGTCGGTGTTTTTGCATATCCGCTTAATGAAAAATGGCTTGGAAGAAAAATTGACAAAAAATTTATTGGAGAAATGAAAAAATTAAACACCAAATACAAAATAAATCCGGCAGGAGAAGGTGGGGAATTTGAGACATTTGTTGTTGATTGTCCTTTGTTTAAAAGAAAATTTAAAGTTAAAGGTTGGAAAGATTTTGGAGAAGGAAATTCGTGGAGGCGGGAGGTGAAGTTGGGATGAAAAGGAAAATATTTGCTGAAATCGGATTTGGGAATGAAAGCTTTTTGTCAACCGAGGTTGAATATGGCAAGAAAGAATATAGAATAAATAAATTTGTTAAACCTAAAAAAATAAAAGGGTTTTACATTAGAATTTGGATTTTGAAAAAAGTTTTTGTAGCTTCAACATATAACGGATTTAGTCTGAATAATAAAAGCAAGAACAAATTAAAAATTCTTTTCGGAATTGAGGGTTTGGACAAATGATTCTCGTCATAAACGTCTGCAAGGAAAAACTGCATTACTATGAATTTGTAAGGCCGATTGAAGATATTTTGAAAAATAACAAAATAAATTTTTTTACAAGACATTATAAAAATATAAAGAAAGGCGATTGGGGCAATGCAAAGAAGATTATAATTTGCGGGACAAGTTTGAAAGACAATGACTTTCTGAACGATATAAATTATTTTACTTTTCTAAGGAATCCGGCATTTTCCAAACCGGTTCTAGGAATTTGCGCCGGAATGCAAATAATGTCAATACAATTTGACCTCCAAAGACAAGTTAAAGAACAGGGCATAAAAAATAACTTTAGTCATATAATAAAGAAAAAAACGGAAATAGGATATTATTTTGAAAATTTCAAAAGAAATTTTTTGTCTCTTGAGGGTAAACATGAAGTCTATCATTTGCACAATAATTATTTAACTTTGCCAAAAAACTTTGAAAACTTTACTGGCGGGAAAATTCCGCAGGCGATAAAGCACAAGACGAAGTCAATTTATGGGGTTTTATTTCATCCCGAAGTAAGAAATAAGAAGATGATTGAAGAATTTTCAAAATCTTGATTTTTTAAATGATTGCGGAATTATTAAATATGATTTTCTCATTTCGATTATTCCTTTTTTGTCAAGATTGCTCATTTTTATTTCTGCAATAAATTTTTTCATTTGAATCACATTTCCCGAATAAAATGACTGTTCTTTTTCAGGATTCTGCAAACCCATAAAATAATCATCATTTCCGGAATCCACATCAAAATGGGACGCGCCAAGTCCGTGCGCCGCTTCGTGTGTTAAAACTTGCGTCATAAGCCTTATTTTTTCTTCATGAGACAAAAATCTTGGAAGTTTTTTTTCTATGTCATCAATCATGAATAAAGATTTAACATATCCAATATTGGCTTGTGCTGTTTTCCTATTGTATTTAAAACCAGTTTCTTCTTTTAATTCAAGATAGCTCTGGAAATCCAGGCCAAATGCGCCCCAGAGCACATTAATTGGGATATTTTTGTTAATTAGAATCAACAAATCCAAGTTGCTGCCCAAATATGGAAAATTTTTATCCGAGAATATTGCAGCCCGATTAAATTTTATTCCAATTTTACAAAAATTATCCTGAACTTTTCCCATGATTCGCATTATTTCGGCATTTGGCAGGTAGTTGTCGTCGAAATAAAAAGATAAATTCCCTGGTTTAATTGCATTATAATAATTGCAAACGTATTTGCTGTCTTCCCCATAAAGGCGGTTTATTGAAGATGATGCTCCCGACATAGATATGGCTGAAGCCAAAAAAACATTAAGAAAATTTTTGGCTATTTTTTCCAATTTCACAAAAGAGCGAGAAAAACGTTATTTAATAATTTAATGATGGACCTGCTGGGAATCAAACTTGAAAACATTTATAAGGGAAATTTTTATGAAAGTTTTATGGATATGAAAGAAATTTGTTTTGTAGATTATCATGGAACAGCAAAAAGCGTATTTCACAAACTTCAATTCGGAGATTACATCTCTCAAAAAAGAATTAAAATGTTCCGAACTTCTGCCGGATTGGAAGTAATTACTGATAAAAATAATTTATATCATAAAACTCATCAAAATAGAGTAATGCGGGCAGATATACTTGCCGTGGTCTTAAATAGAACAGAAGAAACAGATTTTATACTGACAAAATTAAATCCAAGAAGCCCGGTTTTTTATCTTGATGAGTTATATAAAAAATATGGTTCTTTAGAACGGGCTTTTGATTTTCTTGCATATCACACAAGTTGATTTTTATAGAATAGTTATATGGACTCGCCTTGCGAGGACACCCAGGGTTTCCTTCGCTTAACCTTCCTCTGCTTTAACTTTTTTCCCCAACACTACGACATGCGATTTTCAATCGCATAAATGGACTCGCCGTGAATTGAACACGGTTCTCTTGACTGCCAGCCAAGCGTAATACCGGTATACTACGAGCCCGATTATAAAACATCACAGAAAACACAATTTTAAAGTTATTGAAAAATGTTTGCAATAAATTGCCCAATTCATTTCGCTCAAATTCGGCTCCGCCATAATTTTCGCCAATGGGAAAAGATTAATGCATTAAAATATTCTTTAGTGGAGTGCCTTAACGAAGTTTGGCGCGGAGCAATGAATAAGCGGGCCGATGGTGAGCGTAAAATATTATTATAAAAAATAATAAGATGGACTCATCGAGAATCGAACTCGAGCCTTATCGTATTTAGGCAGATTTTCCGCGTCAGCGTCCAATGCTGGAGGTGCGGAACTATTCTTCATGGTTCTGCTTGCGAACGATACGTTTTGCCACTGAACTATGAGCCCAAAAGACACCAAAGGTTTCTTTTGTAAACTTCCTTTTGAAAGCCAAGATCCCCTTTACACTAACCTCTCTTTTTAAGAGCAGGTTTTTTACTTAATCTTCTTTTCAAAACATAGAAATCAAATTTTTAAAATGCTCTCTTTCCCGCTTTTTAAGTTCTTTATCTTGAACTTTTTCGACTTTATTTCTTTTTCTCCGATAAAGATTGCATTCTGTATAAAATGCGAATTTGCATATTCCAATGCCTTGCTCGGCTTGCCATAAAAGATTATGCAACTTTTTCCATTCTCGCGAAGTTTCTGCACAAGTTTTATCGCTTCCTTGTCTTGCCCGAGGGAAATAACAAGATATTGTGTGGCTTTATCTATTATATCAATTCCATCATAATCAATTAATGTTCCGAATGAAATTCCCACGGCAGGGATTTGTCTTCCAATATATTTCCCAACTTTGTCGTCATATCTTCCGCCACCGGCGAGAGAAGCGTTTTTATCTTTGCTCCAAATTTCCCAAACATTTCCAGTATAATATGAAAATCCCCTCATCAGCGTCGGAGAAAAATTTATTTTGAATCCATAAATTTTTCCAAGACTTTCAAGCTCCTTAATTTCATCCGCCCCAGAAAATGCATTTTTCACAAAATAGTCCAAATCCTTGTTCAAAAATAAAAAAATCTTTTTTATAGAATCTGAAGAAATTATCTTCTTCAAATTTTGTTCAACTTCCTTTTGTGGAAGTTTGTCCAACTTGTCTATTTCTCTCAAAACTTGCTGTGAATTTTTTGTTATATTCGCTTTTTCAAGAATTGAATTAAGCAATTTTCTGTTGTTGACTTTAATCTCGCATTTTTTTTTTAATTCGTCCAAAACAGATTTTGCAAACGCCAAACATTCTGCATCCGCTTTAATAGATGCATCGCCAAGAATGTCCGCATCAAATTGCGAAAATTCCCTATATCTGTCTGCTCTTAAAGGTTCATCCCTGAAAACAGAACCGAATTGATATCTTCTCCAAGGCAGTTTTACATTTGGAAATTCCTTGAAAATCCTAGCGAGTTGTACGGTGAATTCAAATCTTAATCCCAAATCCCTTCCGCCCTTGTCTTTTAGTCGGAATCTATCTGAAACCGCCTCGTCTCCTTCATTGTTTCCCTTCAAGACTTCATCATATTCTATCGTCGGTGTTTCAACGGGCATGAATCCAAAAAGCTTCGCCTTGTTTTGCATAATTCCGATTATCTTCTCTCGCTTCAAACTTTGCGGAGCAAAAATGTCGCGGAAGCCTTTTACTTTTTCTATTGTCATTTTTCTTTCTCCAATTTTTTCTCTAGCACTAGATAATAAATATAAATAATTGAAAGTGCAAATATTATAAAGAAGTAAAAATAATCGTTGCTTATTCTCAACAGATTAAAAATGCCTAAGAAAATTAGTGAACTTCCAAGTGCAACTCCTGCTGACCTAACTATAAGTATCTTTTCCTGCAATTTCATTTTTTTCATTTTTTATTCTCCAATTTCTTTACTAACTTCTGAACTTTAAGTTCAATTTATTTAATAATTCCTTCTATATTTTTCCCCTTTGATTTATCCTCGCTTTTCTGCGGATGTGAAATTTCTTACGAAATTTTCACAAAGGACGACCGGGGAGAATCGAACTCCCTTCTCAAGAGCCACAGTCTCGCGTCTTACCAATGGACCACGGTCGTCATTATAAGATTTAGTTGGTGACGACGATATAAAAAGTTTGTTAGAAACGTCAGCCGCAGGCAGTAATTTAAAGGGAAGGTTACGCGAAGGAAACCGATAGGTGTCCTCGCTACAACTAATTAAAACTGATTCGGTTATGCCGATAACTCGGAACTTTAGTTGCCATGAAAATAATAGAAATAATGGGTTTTTAAAACTTTCAAAAAAATTAAAAATCAAACGAAGTTGAAGTTGAACAAACCTGCTCGTTTCCAGAATCGTCCGTAAAATACGGGGCGATTTCAACTTTGTTCGCTTCGTCAATTGAGACGCTTGTAGCAGATATTGTCTTTGTCTCCAATGGAGCTATATTTCCGACGACAGTATGGACATAATTTGAACTGCCAGTGGCATTATTAAATATTATTTTTACACCACCCAAATCTCCTCCGCCGGCAGACCTTGTCAAAACCACATCATAGTTTTCCACATTATTGTTATTATCTGTTGTATTTTTAACGCTTATCGCACTTACCTGAACTTCCAAACAATCAGTGCCAAGATTAACCTGTCCGGTTCCCTTGTCCAAAATTCCTCGAACTATAAACCAAACTATGCTTATTGCGACTAAAACAAGGACAATCATTATCAAGGTAACAACAATCTCTGAAAGTCCGTGTTTGTCTCCTCTGCCAATCTTTCCTCTTTTCATTTTCATATTAATCAAAATTGCTTTAAAAAGTTTTACTTATTTTAATGGACAAAGCTGCTCGTTTCCAACCTCGTCTTTGAAGTATGGCACTATATCCACATTATTTATTCCAGATATTCCGGTTTCAGCAACTGAAAATGTTTTTGCCTCCAAGGAGGCAATATTCCCCGCAGCATCATAAATGTAATTTGTTGTTGCAGTCTCATTTGCAAGAATTAATTTTATTCCATCAATATTTTCTCCATTATCCTTCCTCATCACAGTTATCTCGCAATCATCCCCGTTTGTTCCCGAGTTGCAGTCCGTTTTTGTGAGAGCAACATCAACTTTCAAACATTTTGATGACAAATCTACATCGCCCGCTCCGCCTTCAATAAGATTCTGAACGACAACCCAAACAATTCCGACGGCAGCCAATGACAAAACTATAAGCAACAAAGCCACAATAATTGTCGACAAACCTCTTTTATTTACTATCATCTTGATAATAAAGAAGAAACGCGTTTAAAAAGTTTTTTATAATTTGTTGAAGCTGTCAAGGAGCGTGAAAAATTCTTTTTTGTCCATTATTTTATCGCTTTCAGACAAGCCGATTTGCTCCGCGAATTTCCAAAATGCCTGCGGCTTGTATTTTTTCTTCATGGCTTCCAACGTCGGCAAACGAGGGTCGTCCCAGCCGGAATATTTTCCCTCTTCAATCGCCTGGCGCAATTTAGTTTTTGAAATTTCCAAATCAGTAAATTTAAATCTTCCAAGAAATCCAGTCCATGGAGATTTTTTCCCAAGAACTTTATGAATCATCTCCTGTTTTCTCGCGTTGTCAATATGGTCTTTTGCGCGAATAACATGGGTTATTTTCATCTCCAAATCATCAACAGCGACGGCAAAATTCATCAGCGGCC
>CAYZEG010000022.1:0-5861 GCA_964477635.1 Candidatus Woesearchaeota archaeon
CGCGGATAGACAAAAATTTATATGAAATTATTATATTCTCATCATTGGACAAAACAAAAGAAATATCGTCCAGAAATAACTGATGACATTATTGAAATTTGCATCAACAATTCCAAGAAATTAAAAGACAGAATTTGGGAAGACGCTTATAATGCAATCTTCAAGATTCCTCATTCAGGAAGAAAACTAAAAGTAGTTTACAAAGAAAGAGGCAAAAGTATAAAAATAATAACCGCTTACTGGTTGGAATGAAAATGGAACAATGGTATGACAACGAGGAAGATGTCTTGGGAGTAAGACTTAAAGACGAATCTTATTGGAAAAGCATAGAATTGCCGAATGGAATAATCCTTGATGTTTCAAAAGACGGAAGCATAATTGGAATTGAAATTATGAAAGCCAGCAAAATATTTTCGGGGGACGTAAAGAAAGTTATAGAGTCTTCAAGTTCTGGTTGAGGTTTTTGGCGGGGGGGCGTTTTATTTTTGGAAAAGAAGAATACTCAGAGATTAAACTTTCTTTTTTGTTCTTCTTCCCAAACTTCAAAAGATTTAGATTTTCTTACTCTATCTAAATTTTTCAGCATAGTGTCTTTTATCTTATCATTTTGTTTTTGAGTAAGTTTTTGACTTGTCATAACTTCTACACGACTGAACAAAAAATCACTAAATCCTGGATGTGCAGAGGTCTGGGGAATCCCTATTTTCCCCTTTGCCAAAACTAAAGTCTTATTCCAATATTCCCTTATATTTGTGGGGTATATTGACGAAACGAAGAAGATTGAAGGGAATTTAGAAAACACATACACTTCCTTACTGCTCGACGCAAGAGTCCCATCTGTGCTTCTCATCATATAATCTTGAAACTTGTCTGGCAGATTTTCAGGAGCATCAGATATGTAATCAAATAAAAAAAGATGATGTTCATATTTTTCGTCTGTTTTATCTTCCAATAGTATCTCTCTCCAATATTTCTCCGCCCTTTTGGCATATTCAAACATTTCTGGCTGGAAATCCTTAAAGCCCTCTAAATCTTTCTTTAGCAATCTCCAAGAAACAGAAATAATAAATTTCTGCAATCTTGCATCGTGTTCAAATGAAGATTTGGTTCTATTAATATAGGGATAAAAAAACTCTTTAGCGAAATAATTCTCATACTTGGAAAATTTTAATTCACAGTCTTTACACAAAATTTTTTCTTTTGTTCCATCTTGAAGTCTTTGATTAATATTTATAGCGAGTCTCAAATATCCTGTAGCTGAAGTTTTCTTAATCCAATCAAAAATAAATTTTGGTATAATATGGCTTTCACAAAGCTCCCTTTCTTTTTCACATAATCTACAAATGCCCATAAAATTAACCTCCAATCTCCCTCTCGAAAAAATCCAGCACCCTCTTATCTGGAGACAAAACAAAAACATGGTCTTCCCTGAATCTTAACCCACGATACAATTTTTGAAGCAATTCCCTTTTTGCCTTGTCCTTATAAAATCCCCAATATTTGTTAGGTTTTGTCTGCTTGAGGATTTTCCAAAATGCGTCGTCGGGATTTGGATTGGGATATTTTGTAAAGACGATGCTGTTGCACTGCTCTCCCGGAAAATCAACTCCCCTTGCGCACCTTGTCGTGAAAAGAATTTCTGTTTTTCCATTTTTGAATTTATTTATCAATTCTCCTTCCTTGTCTTCGTTTTGAGATTCCCTCAAGGAATCCCTGCTGATTAAATTCTTCAATCCATATTGCTTAATCTCGTTTTCGTCGGGCAAATCGGAAAAAGCATTCACATGAACCAGCGTCGGTTTTTTTGCCATTCCAACAAGCCTGTCAAGAATTTGGAAATATTGGTCTCTCGTAAAATTGCCGTTTGAAAAATTTTCATACTTGCAGTCAAATTCTTCCCCCGTTCTTTTTATTGTTATTTTTCCGGGCTGCCTTGTCTCCGCTTCTATGACTTTGAAATTATCCAGCCCGTAAATATCCCTCAAAACTTCAGGGGAATGCAAAGTCCCCGACATCAAGATAAGAACTTTATTTTTATCAATCATCTCCCTGACTTTTTTTGCAAGATTTGTCGTCACAACTTCCATGATTAGATTATTTTCTTTTCTGCTGAATAAAAGATAAGTTTCGTCCAAAAAATCCTCAAACATTTTAGCAGTTTCCTCAAACTCAAACAAATAACTTTCCTCGTCTATGTTTGATAAAAAATCCGAGGAGTCCAGAAATAATTTGAACAAAACATAAACGGGCGTGTCTCTTATGCGGAGGATTTCCCGCTTGCTTACTGCCTCAATTATCTTCGGATGAATTCTTATTTGCCTGATCAAATCATTTATCTCTGCCGACGCCTTCGCCACGCTTTCATCCGTTTCAAACATTTGCGTCAGCGAATTTTGAAGCCTGTCTATGTTGACGCTTCTCTGATTTGAAAAACTGTCTAGAAACTCGTCGCACTCGTCTATTATTTCAACTTCTGTTTTTGGCTTTCGGTTCAGCGCGGATTCAAGTTTGTATTTCAGGGAATTGAAAACAATGACGTCGGAATCAATGTAAGAGTTGAATTGCTCGTAAAATCCGCATCCGGGCTTTCTCTGATAAAGCGTAAAATCCATTCCATTAAGCCCCTCGTAATTTCTCTTCTTGGAATATTCCACGCTTTTCAATTCGTAAATGTCGTTCAAAACAGGCGACCAATAAGGGCAGACGCTTGCAAGAGGCGCCCTCTTTATGTCTTTCACTTTTTGAATATTTTTCACATCCACATTTTTATTCTGCTTCAAATATTCCCTTGCTTTCCAGAAATTTTTTTCCTTGATTTCTATTTTGCACGGGATGTCTTTGTTGTCTGCGGACTTTTCCTCCTTTTTATTTTCATTTGGCTCTCTTGGGCTGAAGATGTCATTAAGCCGGGAGTTCACCTCTCTTTTCATTTTTGGAATTTGTATTTCTTTGTCTTGCAAAAAAAGGCATTTGTGATTATTTCTTCCGGTGATGACATTGATTCTAAGCTTTTCCTTGTTGTCTTTGAGCAGATACTTTTCGTTTTCGTAATCTTTTTTATATTGATTTTGGAGATTTTTTCCGGGAACAATTATTGAGGATTTCCCGAGATTTTTTGCGATGTTCAGCGCAATCGCGCTTTTTCCCGTTCCGCACATCCCGCGGACAAATATTATCTTGTTGCCTTCCTTTGCCGAATCAATGACCTCTTTGACGACGTCTTCCTGCGTTTTCCCGTTGGAGAATTTTAAAGGCTCAAGAAAACCTCCGTTATTGTATAAGTTCCACATTTTAGAATCTTTGAAAAATTTCAAGGGTTTTAAATTTAAGTGGGATAAAGCCTCTTTACCGAGCTTGCGAGGGAAACGTGGCTTGTGAATGAAATGAACAAGCCTCAAGCAGGAGTTGAACCTGCGACCCCCACTTTACGAAAGTGGTGCTCTAACCGACTGAGCTATTGAGGCATTAAAAAAGTATATTAACCATGTTTAAAAAATATTCATATGAGGACTATTGTTGGGCTTAAACCCGACAAAGAAAGCGGAAATTTGCTGGAGGCATATGTGAGCGGATTTAAAAGAATTTCAACACCATCCAGAAAATGTGATTTTCATAGCACGATTTATTTTTCAGAGGAATATCATATTCTTCCGGACGAAAAGATAATCTTCATGATGAATTCAATGCTTCCCCTGGAAATTGCGATTGATACATATTCTCTTGACATCTTTGGAAGAAATCATCTTATGCTTAGATATGAAAGCCAGGCAGTTAGAGAGATGGAAGAAATTTTGAGAAGAAATCGCCCAAACCATTCTGGAAAGATATTTTCAAAAGAGCATGTAAATTTCAATCCGCATATAACAATTGCAAAAAATTTAGATGCAATGCAACTCAAATCTCTGCCGATGTTCGACGGCAAAGTTGTATTTGATTCAATCTTATGGGAGTTTCGACTAATAGGTGAGAAGATTGTCTGCCGGTAAAAAATAAATAATTAACCGAACAATGCAGACAATCCCTCTGCTGCAGCTTCTTTCTTTTCTTCCTTGGGCTTCTCTTCCTTTTTCTCATGCGCTGGAGCATGAGCTGGAGCTGCCGAAGCCAAAGAAGCGCTTTCAAGCTCTTTGTCTATATCAACGCCCTTCAAACTGACAATGAGGGATTTTATCTTTCCCTCATCGGCATTGGCGCCCGTGGCCGCAACAACACTTTTCAAATTGTGCTCGTTAACTTCTTTTCCAAGTTTGTGCAACAAAAGCGCTGCGTATATGTATTCCATTGTTTTTTAGTTTCCTTCTCCGAAATTTTTAAACTTCGCTCGCCGTCGGCGATTCGGAATTTATTTCTGGAGAATGTGAAATTATTTTTTCGAAAGCCATTTCATGCCTTCTGGCTTTTCCAATAATATGCTTTATAGTATCGCTAGAAAAGAATTCAATTTCAACGGCGAATGCAAGGGCCTTGCAGAATATTTCTCTCAATTTTAAAAGCGTGCCTTCTCTGTCTATGCTTATATTTTCATATAATTTTCCCTCTTTTGTGTCGAATGCGATGACTGGAGTTATTCCTATCATGAATGGCTTTATGCCAAGCTTGTTCATCAAGCCAACTGCGCCCTCGGAAATTTTTTGGCCTTTTTTTGCAATAATCTTATTTTCCTTGATTGCAATTTTTCCCTTGTCAATTTGAATTTGAATTCCCAAAGCTCCAAGTTCTGAAATTGCCGGACCAGGAACTAAATCTGTCGGACCGGCTTCAACTTCTATGTCCTTTGGAGCTTCTTGCCCTATTTTCGCTTTTGCAGGACTCTTGCCTTCTATAAGTTCCGCCGCAAGTTCGAAAGAATCCAAATCTGAAAATAAAATGGCGGTGCTGTCTTGGACATACGGCTTGATTTTTTTTACTTCTTCATTTTTTGATTCGTCCAATGCCCTTAAAACGAGGTTTTTCTTGACAACTTTTACAATCGCCTTTCCCCTCAACTTCTTTGAAATTTCCTGAAATTGGGATGTTGGAAGATTTTTCACCGACGCTATAAGAAGCGTCCTTTTATTTTTCAAAAGCTGGACTAATTCTTTCACCGCGCTTGTTTTTTTCTCCGGAATGTTAGTTGTCCTTGATGTCATCTTACGCCGATTCTTACAGGTTTAGTCATTGTGAATTTAACTTCAATATTCTTTATGTTCTCCTTTTCTTTTGTCAAAGATTTTAAAAGAGTATTATAAACTGCCATTATATTTTCAATTATTTCTTCATCTTTCATGCTTTGTTTTCCGATCGGAATTTTTATGCTGGGCTCTTTGGTTCTGATTCTCACGCTTTTGTTTATCTTCATTTTCAATTCGCTTATTGCTTTGTCATCGGCATTAATCAAAATTCCAAGCTGCGGCGAAGGCATTTTTCCCGTTGGTCCAAGAACTCTTCCAAAAGTTGTCGCAACGCTCGGCATCAAACTTGACTGGGAAATGAAGAAATCATAATTTCTTACAAGTTTTTTTATTTCATTTTTGCCGGAATATCTTTTGAAATCATTTTTTGTAATCGTTTCAACATTTTTATTGTGCACTTCAAGAAATGCCGCTATTTTCTTTTCCTTGACTTTGTGCGGAAGCTGAACAAAGAGATTAAGAGGCGTTTTTTTATTGTCAAATTTTTGCAGATTCACAATCAAGTCAACAGTTTGATCAAATTTTCTTTCCTTGCCTTTTCTCAATTCAGCAAGAGCTGTTTTCAATTGTTCTTCTATTTCCATATTTTTTCCTCCCGGACGGCTACGCTTAGACGTTCGAATGGGAACTTTAGTTACCTTCTACATTATGCGCCGCAGATGCAGAAATTTGCACCGCGACGATGTAGTT
>CAYZEG010000022.1:5961-8250 GCA_964477635.1 Candidatus Woesearchaeota archaeon
ATAACAACAATTCTTATAAACAAATATTATTTTTTCAATGCATGGAGTTAATTGCACTGCTTTCTACCGGTGAAGGAACGTGGGGGCAGGTTTCCGGTTTGATGACTCACGGAGAATGGGATAATGTTATTGTCATTGGAAATGATTCGGCGAAGAAATTTACGCATCAAAAATCGTTCCAATTCATTCAGGCTGATTTGGATAAAAAAATTCGCGATTTAAAGGAGGAATTTATGAAAAAACTCGAAGGAAAAATAAAAGGCACGGAAGTCGCGTTAAGCATATCTTCCGGCGACGGAAAAGAACACATGGCGCTGATTTCCGCATTGCTCAATCTTCCCGTCGGAATAAGATTCGCAGCCTTGACGAAGGAAGGCGTGATTGACCTTTAAAATATAAATAAAATAAAAAATAAAAGTTGAAGAGATTATCTCTTCTTTTTCTTCTTTGAAGAAGACTTCCTTGCCGTCTTTCCCTTTGCCTTTTTATGGTGGGTCGTCTTCTTTTTTGTTGCCTTTTTTTTCATCGTACACCTCTTTTTAACTCATCGCACAAGTTAAAACCAATTTAAATATTCTTCCAAAAAATCAGAAAAAAGAGATTAGCCAGAATGCCATCAAAACAAACACTATGAACAATATTAAATAGGTTGACAGCGCAAACGCTTTCTTTGCCACTTTTTCTTTTTTTGTCAACCCAAGCACGGTGAGATAGAAGAATCTTCCGCCGTCGAAAATTCCGACGGGAAGCATGTTGACAAGCGCGACGCTTATGCTTATCAATGCAAGCCACCAAAGAAGATTGTAAATGAAAACACTGATTCCATCAAATTTTGGAACATAATACACATTTGTTTTTTTAAATGAGGACAAGAAAACGGCTATTTTTCCCATAACACCTGTCGTTTCTCTTTTTGAAAATCCTATTCCGAGCCATGGCTTGGTTTTGTCTTCGGGATGCTCGCCAAGAATCAAATCTCTATCATATTCTTTTTCGTCGTCGTTAACCAATGTCAGCGTAATCTTTTCATTCGGAGAATATTTTAAAATCTCGTTGCTCATTTTTTCGGGGCTTGTTACGCTTTCGCCGTTGATCTTGGTTATTATGCTTTCAAGATTTGCATTTATGGCGGGGGAATCATAATAAACTAAAAAATTTTCTTTTCCGGATTGGGATTCAAAAGAACTTTTTTTTATCAAAAAATTCCCGCCGGCTGCGATTTTATTAAATTCGTCAGGGTTCATTAAACTAAGGGACTGATTATATGTTGGATTGTCGACGGCAACGCCATTAATCGCAGTTATGGAAGAAATTCCAATGAATGCATAGGGATAAGTGTCAAATACAACTCCAGATGGAACAAATGCCGTCGTGAAAAAAATCCACAAAACTCCAAAGAATAAAATCGCAGTCAGAATGTTTGCAAAAGTTCCTGCGGATAAAATTGAAAGCTGGCTGTGTATTTTTTTCTTTGCCATGTTTTTTTCGTCAAGCTCGACGAAGGCGGCGAGGAAAACCGGAAGGAAAAACGGAAAGAATCCGAATCCTGTTGATTTTATTTTTATTTTGTCGTGCGCCGCAAAAATTCCGTGGGCAAATTCGTGAGATATCGCCACTATTGCTATTATCAATATCCAATATGTAAAATAAAATGGGGGCAAAAAATCCAGCTTAAAAACTTGCGGAAGATATGGGATGAGTGGGGTGATTGGGGGAATTTTTACTTCTCTTACAATTGAAGGATATGCAATGTAAAGATAAACTATTTTTCCAAGGAGATAGAACATCATCGCCATAAGAAAATATCCGGTTGCTATTGAAATATAGCTCAAAAATTTCAAGGTTTTTTTGTATTTGTTTCCAACTTTATTGATTAATTTTATTCCCCATCCGGCCTTGTATAAATAAAGCAATCCTTCTCTTTTCAGGTTTCTCCGTCGGGAATAAAGAAAAATTGAAACAAAAACTGCGAATACAATTAAGAAAATTACATCATATATCATAAAAATATCCATGAGTATTATATGCAAACATCCCTTTTATTTCTTTTTCCCGAGTTTTTGAGGGAAGCATGAAAATCATTTCTTCTTTAATGGTCTGAAAGATTTTCTTTTTCCCGAGTTTTTGAGGGAAGCATGAAAATCATTTCTTCTTTAATGGTCTGAAAGATTTTCTTTTTCCCGAGTTTTTGAGGGAAGCATGAAAATCATTTCTTCTTTAATGGTCTGAAAGATTTTCTTTTTCCCGAGTTTTTGAGGGAAGCATGAAAATCATTTCTTCTTTAATGGT
>CAYZEG010000023.1:0-897 GCA_964477635.1 Candidatus Woesearchaeota archaeon
AATAACTGAAAAGAAAGAATTTTCACAATTGCCGAAAATAGACGTTGAAAAAGCTTTTTCGCATTTTGAAAAGAGGCAATGCTCAGATGAGGAAAAAATAAGGCTGACAAGAGACTTGCTGAGAAAAATTTTTTCCGCTTTCATAAGCCGTAAAATTTTATCTCCAAAAGATAAAGGCGAAGAATGGATTTTGAGAAAGCACCTTTCAACGCGCGAAAGATTATCTTTTTATGCAGAAGTTTATTCAAGAATTTTAAGAGATGAAAAAAAAGACTTGTCAATAATTGATTTGGGCGCAGGAATAAACGGATTCAGTTATATTTTTTTTGAAAAACTTGGATTGAAACCAAAATATGTTGCTGTTGAAGCCGTAGGACAGCTTGTTGTTTTGATGAACGGCTATTTTAAGAAATTCAAAAAAAATGGCAGGGCGATTCATGCCAGTCTTTTTGAACTTGAAAAAATTAAAAAAATAATTGAAAAGCAGAAAAAACCGAAGATTGTTTTTTTGCTTAAGGCCATAGATTCTCTTGAGATGCTTGAAAGGGATTATTCAAGAAAATTATTGCTTGAAATCGCGCCACTTTCAGAAAAGATTGTTATAAGCTTTGCAACGGGAAGCATGATAAAAAAGACAAAGTTCAGAGCAAAGAGAAATTGGATTATTGATTTTATTAAAGAGCATTTTGAACTGCTTGATGACTTTGAAATTGGCGGCGAAAGGTACGTTGTTTTTAATCATCGCTAAATTTATATAGCATTTCTATTTTTCTCAAATATGAAGTTTGATTTTCACAAAAAGACATTGAATAATGGAATGGTTGTCCTTTTTGAAAAGAGAAATGTTCCTGTTGTGAGCGTGGCATTTGCCGTCAGAAACGGGGGAATAAACGAGGA
>CAYZEG010000023.1:907-6986 GCA_964477635.1 Candidatus Woesearchaeota archaeon
AAAAACCGGCGGAATTCATGAAACCAAAGACAAGAAGGGAATTTCACATTTCATTGAGCATATGCTTTACAAGGGCACGCCGACAAGGAATGCAAAAAAAACTTCTGAAGAAATAGAAAAAAACGGCGGAGTCCTTAACGGGTTTACGGATGAAATGGTTACCGCATATTGGTGCAAGATGCCGAGCAAACATCTCAACATCGCGCTGAACGTTCTTGGAGACATGGTGAAAAATCCGCTTTTTGACGAGAAAGAATTTGAAAAAGAGAGAAAGGTAATTTTTGAGGAGATAAAAATGAGAAAAGACAATCCTGGAATTCACGCGTTGGATAAAATTCAGGAGCTTCTTTATGAAAAACCCCTCGGGTCGCAGATTATTGGAACATATGAAAGCATGAATTCAATAAAAAGGGATTATATGCTAAAAAAGTTCAAGGAAATTTATCAGCCGAACAATATGATACTTTGCGTCGTCGGCGACGCCAATTTTGATGAAATTGTGAAATTTGCCGAGAAGAATTTTGGAAATGGAAGCGGGAAAGTTCCAAAATTTGAAGTTAAAATAAAAAACGAGTCGGAGACTGAAAAAAGAAAAGGAATCGATCAGTCCGTTTTGGTTTTTGCCTATCATGTTCCGCTGCATGAAGATAAAAAAAGCCACGTCGCCGAGGTTCTCAGCACTCTCATGGCAGAGGGATTGTCGTCGAGGCTTTTCACAGAGATAAGGGAAAAAAGAAATCTTGCATATTCAATCGGCGGAGGGGCAAATATAAACAAGGATTTTTCATACAATTACATAAAAATCGGGACGACAAAAGAAAACATTGACAAAGTCAAATCCTTGATTTTGGAAGAATTCAAGAAAGTTGCGAAAAGTCTTGATGAAAAAGAATTGAATCAGATAAAAGAACAAATAGTCGGAAATGAAAATATTTCCATGGAAGATTCTCAAAACCAAATGGTATGCCTACTTTCAAATGAAATTGACGGCAAGGCAGAGGATTTTTACGATTTTGAAAAAAACATTCGCGGCGTGAAATTGGAAGACGTGAAAAAAATGGCAGGCAATGTTGAAAAGGCATACAGCTTTTTTGCACTTGTGCCGGAATAACATTTATTAAGTTATCTTTGTAAGATATCACATGGAAAAAATAATGGATATTTGGCCATGGTAAAGGCAGTTAGATTAGTTGCTTGCTGCATGGAGAGCATGAAATGCCGACAAAGAGTCTCAAATATTTTGTTCGGACTTCCCTATTAATTTCTCAAAATCTGGCTTTGCCGAGGTTTTTCGCTGATAAGAATAGTTTAATGAAAAGAACTTATAATAGATTAATTATAAAATACGGCAGTGGTTTTTACATAACACATTATTTCCGGGAAAAATTTCATTGACAAGGATTCAATAATCTTAAATATCCTATTTGTAAATTTAATTCATGTTCATCGTAAAAGTTCCCGGAATAAATAATCCAGATTCTGAAGGGTGTCAAAGAGCCGGCGAGGCAATAATAAAAGAGCTTAGAAAAATTCAAACCAATGAATCTGGAAAAAATATAGACGCGGATGATTTGGATTTGGAGGAGATTCATCTGGACAATTCCGACTTGAATTTGACGGAAAAACTGATTTACGAAAATTCCCTGGAAATATTTGAGAAAAAACCAAAAACTATTTTTCTCGGAGGAGACCAGTCCGTCAGTTATTCCATTCTAAGGGCATTCAATGATTATTGCAAGAATTGCGGGAAGGAGCCGTGTTTGATTATTTTTGACGCTCATCCGGATTGCAGGAAAAATGGAAAGCACCCGACAAATGAAGGATGGCTTAGGGCGGTTGTGGAAAACGGATTTCCCAAAAATAATATTTTAATTGTTGGAATGAGAAATTCCGAAAAGGAAGAAAATTTTTTCCTTAATGAAAACAAGATAAGAACATTAAGCATAAATTCCCTGACGGAGGATTTGCACGAGGCATGCGACACCATCATGGAATTTTCAAGGAACAAAGAACTTTACATTTCCATTGATGCCGACGTCATTGACCCAAGTTTTGCGCCGTCCGTTTCCAAGCCGGAATCTGGAGGAATGACGAGCAGAGAATTTCTTTATGTCATGCACAGAATAAATAAAATCAAAACTCTAAGAGCCCTGGACATAACCGAAATAAATTCCGAAAAAGACAAAAACATGGGGAACGCAACCGTCAGGCTTGGCGCTAAAATTTTATCGGAGTTAATATGACCAGATGCTTTATCGCAATTGACTTGCCGGATGAAATAAAAGCCAAGCTTTTTCATGATTTTGACAATTTTAAAAAAAGGGGATTTTTTATCGGCAAGAACACTGAAAAAAATAATCTGCATCTGACATTGAAATTCCTCGGCGATTTGACCGGCGAAGAAATTGAAAAGACAAAAGCGGATTTAAGGAAAATTAAATTCCGGAAATTTTTCTGTTCTCTCGGCAAACTCGGGTTTTTTGACAGCGCCGACAAAATAAACATCATCTGGATAGAGCTGATTTCGGAAAAATTGGCTCAACTTGAAAAAGAAATTTCAACTTCTCTTGGAACTCCTGAAAAATTTGCGCCGCATATCACCCTTTCCCGAGTAAAGAAGGCATTTAATAAAAAGAAGCTTGCCGAAGGAATAAAAAATTTTAATTTCAAAAGCAGGGAATTTGAGGTTGGAGAATTTCTTTTGATGAAATCCGAACTGACGAAGGAAGGGCCAAAATACAAGGTTCTGGAAAAATTCAAATCTGCAGAGTGAATAATTAAAAAAGTCCAGGATACAAATTTATTCCCGCCTTGCTTGCGTTCCCACCCACCCTCCCAAGAAAGCGAAGTGCTAAATGTAAATCCAAAATTGCGTTTTGTGATAAATCTGCTTTTATCATTATTATTTTCCATATCCGCGGAGCAGTTAGTCTGCGAGCGAGGCGAGTTTTTTTGTCTTTACAAAAATAATGGGGATTTATCAAACAAAAAACATCAGCATGATTAATTTTAAAAATAACCTTTCTTATTTAATATTTTAATGGATTATAAAAAAGAAAGGGGATTGTTTTCCAAATGCTGCGATGTTTATGACTCCGCGGGAATGGCGGGTTTTGAAAAGTGGGTTGATGAACCTTTTTTTGACGACGATGAGAAAAAATATTTGGTTGAACTTAGAGAGGTTCTGAGAATTGCCAACAACACAGGCATCAGCAAAATTCCGATTTTGCCCCGCGATTCTTCCCGTCAAACAATAATTAACGATTTAACTTTTCAATCCATTCATTGCGAAGCAGACAAAGGCGGGAGATATCTAAAGATAAAACTTGAAGAATTCTTTGCCAAGCGGGAAAGGGGAGAGCTTCAATAATTTTCATCAAGAATTTTAAAAATTTCCGCTTTTTTCCCGATTAACTTTTCAATTTCTTCCATCGGTTCGTTTAAAACGCCTTTGAGCGTTTTAAACTTTTCAAGAAGTTTTTTTGCGGTTTTCGGACCGATTCCCGGGAATCCTTCAAGAATGAACTGCATCCTTTCTTTTTTTGTAAGGCTTTTCTTGCCGACATTCAACGAAGCTTCTTTTTCCTTTTTTTTAGAAAGCGTCAAAATAAATTTTGCCGTGTCCGCTTCGTTTTTTGCATAAATTATCGGCACCTTGTATTTTAGGAGAATTGACAAAAGAAAACCGCGAATGGCATTCGGATGAATGCCTCCAAATTCTCCATGCTCTTCGTCGGAATAAAGAAATTTTTCATCAAATCCCTCAATTATCAATAATCTTTTTTCGTATTGCTGCAATTCTTCAAGCTGATTTGACAGCCTCTTGTTCAGCATTGAACCGATAAAATCGGAAATTGTTTTTCTTTCAATGACAACGTCATTAATTATATAATCGCCGACTTTCAATGTTGCAAATTCTATTTCCATTCCAAGCGAAGAAAGCTCCGACGCCATAAGGGAATTTTTTTCCCTCGTGTCTATTATGACTTTTGATTTATTTTTCTGTTTTTTCTCTTTGATTTTTTTCTTTGAAAAAATGTCAAAAAATTTAGGCTTCATGTTCTTAAATAAAAACTGAAAATTTATAAATTATCTCCCAGATAAATCTGGAAAGATTTATAAACAATTGGAAATTAATATTTCCAAATGGAAAGAAAAATAACCACCTTGAAGCCTTTTTTTGAGGAACCGAACAGAGATTTTCACATAAGGGAACTCTCTAGAATCCTTAAAATAAACCACACTTCTGTAAGGCAGCATCTTAATAAATTAACAAAAGAAGGCTTTTTGAAAGTCATTGACGGAAAGGTTTACAAATCTTACAAGCCGGACATTAATAAAAAATTTCTAAATTTAAAATTATATTATAATCTTGAAAAATTAAGGATTTCAGGATTTGTGAAGGATATTGAGCGAAGCTTTGACTATCCCGTCATCGTTCTCTTTGGAAGCTACGCCTCCGCTTATGATGATAAAAATAGCGATGTTGACATATGCGTAATAACCGGCATTAAAAAAGAATTTAAAACAGAAAAATATGAAAAAATATTGAACAGAAGAATAAGCCTGCATTTTTTTTCAGATAAAGAGTGGGAAAAAGCCAAAACAAAGAATAGCCCCCTTATAAACAATATTTGCAATGGCATTGTTTTGTCGGGGCAGCTTGAGGTTATAAAATGAATTTTGAAGAAGGCTTAAATCAAGGTTATGTTAAAAAAGCTCCCATTGACAAGTTTAGAGCTAAAAATTTAATTAAATCTGCGGAACAGGCGATTGAAACCGCAAAGAAAATTCATCTTGGTGAAAATTCCGCAAAAACAATTTTGAGGGAGCTTTACGAAGGATTAAGAGAATATTGCGAGGCTGTGGGCTATTTAAAAGGATATAAATTCTTGTCGCACGAAATTATAACTTATTTTATTGAAGATATCTTAAAAAATAAAAAAATGGCGGGAGAATTTGACAGGTACAGAAAAATAAGAAACGGGATAAATTATTATGGCGAGAATGTGGAAATCGAAACAGTTATTAAAGCCATAAAGGAAATTCCAGAATTAATCAAAGAGTTAAAGAAATATTTTTGATTTTTTTTTGAAAAAATGTCAAAAAATTTAGGCTTCATTTAAGAAAAATAATAATAATAATATTTATAAACTATTTTGCCCTGCAAAAGAAATGAAAAAAGGGTTTGTTGATAAAAGGCTTTTTTTGTTGACTGCTGTTGCAATGATTTTTTTCTTTTCTCTAAATATAAATGTTGATGCGGCAACAATAACAATAACATGTTATGATATCGAGAGTGGTGCTCCTACTACTAGAAGTAGCACTATTGGAACTCCTGTTTGTCTCGCGGGCACAACATCAACACCTCCTCTTCCAGCATGTCCCTCGGGTGTTACTAATGCGAAGTATTATCGTTATGTTAGTGGGGCAGTTGGTTTTATGGCTCCTAGTTGTGGTTGCGATAGAGATTTTTATGAAAATGATTGTGATATTGGAGATATTCCTTCAGACGGCGAACGCGAACCAGCAGGTTATGAATGTTACGACAATTTTTTAAGGGAAGATGATAGTCCTGATTCACACAAACTCCAAGTTGTTGCATGCACTCCTCCAGTTACTCCAGGTGTATGTTCAACAACAGCGCATCTTTGTAATCCTGGAACTCCTGTAACACCCTTTACAGATACTGCAACTGATTACAAATGGACTTGTGCCGGTTTGAACGGCGGAGCCACCTCCCAACAATGTTCTCTTCCGAAAGCTTTTGCTTCAAGTTCTCCGTTAACTTTTGGTGCTGGAGTCACTGAAAAAATCAGATTATGGGAATCCGGCGCAGTTCATTATGGAATTGGAATAAAAGGCGGAGAGTTTGTTTTTTACAAAGACCCTGGCGCAAAATACTCTTTTTATGACGGGAATTATGCCGCGAACGACCCTGTTATGACTATCTTGGGAAATGGCAATGTTGGAATCGGGACGGCGGATCCGAAGCAAAAATTTCATGTGGCAGGAAGTATTAGAGTTGGAGATTATGGTGGTATCGGATTGACTGATGGAAATGGTCGGATAAATTTTT
>CAYZEG010000023.1:6996-7911 GCA_964477635.1 Candidatus Woesearchaeota archaeon
TGCAATCGGAAGCCGCGAGCCGTATTACGTTACATACGGATGGAATAAAATTTTATACTGCTCCGGCGGGAACGGCGGATGCGGCTGTAACATGGACGGAGCGTGTGCGAATTGCCAATACTGGCAATGTTGGAATCGGGAAAAACCCCGCATATAAATTGGATGTTGCGGGGGCTGTCGGCGCAACTGATTTCCTTTATACTTCAGATATAAAATTAAAGGAAAACATAAAACCTCTTGAGGGAAGCTTAAATAAAATTCTTCAACTGCAAGGAGTTTCATTTAACTGGAAAAATAATGGTGTGGGAAATATTGGACTGATTGCGCAGGACGTTGAGAATGTTTATCCTGAATTGGTTCAAACAAGTTCTGATGGAATAAAATCTGTGGAATATGGAAATCTTGTTGCTCCTTTGATAGAATCTGTCAAGGAACAAAACAGAAGAGTTGACGAACAGCAAAAACAAATTGATGAATTAAAGAGAGAAATTGAACGACTTAAAAATGATGAAAGATGGCTTTAAAGAAAAGGAAAGCAAAATCCAGAAAAAATTTGACTCACCGACGGAAAACCAAAATTAGATTTAACCTTAGAAATTATGCGGTTCTTCTTGCAGCGGAATTGATTCTTCTTGCTCTATTATCATTTTTGTTTTTTTCCAATTTTGACATTTTAGGATTGGCGATTTATGATGCTCAAGGAAATTATATTAAGGACACTCCCGAAAGCGGTTTTTATCTTGAGCCAGGGAGCACAATTACTATAGACACGCCTTTGTTTGCAACTAATTTCCAAGGAACCTTGAAAAACAACGGCGCAATAACAAGATTTATTCCGACGAGAATTGAGGCGGGTTTCCAATCTTTCATGGATAACATGCCTTCAGATTTAATTTATACGCCGGCAACATCTGC
>CAYZEG010000024.1:0-7806 GCA_964477635.1 Candidatus Woesearchaeota archaeon
TCCGGCTGCGACGAGCCAACCTGTTTTGACTGCGGTTACAGCAAGTGCAGTTGAGTTTTTCTAAATAAATTTTGTTTATATTTATAAAGGGGAGGAATAAAATACTGAAATGTTAATTTGGCTCCTTATGTTCTTTGACGCGGTAACGCTGATATCTCTGAGCCTCGTGCAGTTTCATATCGCAAATCCTACAATCATACTTTATTATTGTTCGGCGTATCTTGGAATAAAATTGCTGATTTTTCCGGATATCATGAGCATAATTGATTTTGTCGTCGGGGTTTACATCCTGCTCGTCGCAATATTCGGCTTCAGTTCTTTTTTCTATTACATCGCCCTCGGATGGTTTATTTACAAATTTATCTTCACTTTGCTGGCTTGAGGTCGTTGTAAAAAAATTTAGCTGGCCTTATTTCTCTCTGCCCTTGATAATTTGAGCCGACTTCAGCCCCATAAAGCCTGTTTGGCTCGCCAGCCAGATTATAGAACCACAACGACGAAATATTCTGATTATTCCTCAATAGAAAAGGGATTTTGCTTGTATTCCTGACTTCCATGACTGCGATATCATTCCAATCAGGGTCAAAAAATCCGGCGTAATGAGACCTGAATTCGCCAAGATTTGTGGATATGTCCGACATCTCAGCGCAGTGGTCGGGCGGCACTTTTACAATTTCCCTTGACTTAAGCAAATAAAACGAATTTGGCATGATTACAAGACCCTCGTCATTAAGCGCAACCCTTTGAAAATATTTTGAAAAAAGCAAAGAGCTTTTTTCCGAAGATAAGTCCAGAGTTTCGGAACAATCGCTTCTTGCAATGTATCCCGAATCTTCCTTGTCAAGATTTAATCTTAGATAGACGGCGCCATCATGACCTATGTAATTTTCAGGATTTATTTTGTCGCCATTAAACTCCTTTAACAAATCCTCTGACCTTGCAAGATATTCAAGCATCCCCGAGTCAAGTTTTTTTGTTCCGTTAAAAAAACGAATCTGATTAAAAGAGTATCCTGGCTGCAAATTCAAATGGAATGAGTTTGAAATAATTTCTAAAAAAAGCCTTCCGCTATATCCCTCGCGGACATTGTCAAAATCTTTGCCATCTTCAGTTATTAGCCTGACATGAACATCAATTCTGCCGGTAGTGCTCTTGGGATTTGACCTCGCTGAAATTCCCTCCGGAAGATTCAATTTTTCCTCAAGCTCAACAATGTAAACGGTGTTCTTATGGAGAAATATTTTTTTATCAAGTTCAAAAGATTGAGCGGAATTGGAATCAAGCACATCTATTAAATTTTCATCAGGAATTGATGCGTACGGCATGTGCCAAATTTTCTTGCCAAACCCGCACCTTAAATCAAGGGAAGACGGCTGAATTTGTCCGTCGCCGATTTTATTTTCGGATGAAATTGCCCCGTCGCTTATAAACTCGCAGATTTTTTTATCAGTGTAAACATTTCCCCTCATGATTGTCTTAGAAACCTGTTTTTTTTAAACAAATCTATTTTGCGATATATATTTAAAATAATATCTGCATGAGTCATGAATAAAATGTCCATTGAAATAAAAGTTAAAAAATCTCATCCGGATGCAATTTTGCCGAGATATGCGCATCAAGGCGACGCTGGAATGGATTTATTTTCATGTGAAAATTATGTCTTAAAACCTGGAGAAAGAAAATTGTTTGGAACGGGACTGAAAATTGAAGTTCCAAGAGGATACGTAAGTCTGATTTGGGATAAAAGCGGGATGGCAAGCAACGGAATAAAAACAATGGGCGGGGTAATAGAGCACACTTATAGGGGAGAATATGGAGTTATTTTATTGAATACCTCGGATGAAAGTTATGAGATTAAAAAGGGCGACAAAATCGCCCAGCTCCTTATCCAGCCCGTAGAAACCGCGGAAATAACTGAAGTTGAAGAATTGAGCGAAACTTCCCGTGGAGAAGGCGGATTTGGCTCAACAGGCAGATAACAAATTTTATAAATTATAATATTCCTAAAGACAAATGGAAAACGTGGCAGATTTAAGCGGGAAGGAATTTGATTCTTACATAAAAAAGGGAACGGTTTTAGTTGATTTCTACGCCGATTGGTGCATGCCTTGCGTCATGATGGCGCCCATGATGGAAGAGCTTTCCGAAAAATTCAAGGGAAAAATAAAATTTGGAAAAATAAATGTTGATGACAATCAATCACTGGCGCAAAAATTCGGCGTTATGTCAATTCCAAATTTCGTGCTCTTTAAAGACGGAAAAAAAGTCAATCAATTTATCGGAGCAATGGCGGAAGAGGATTTTGAAAAGAAGCTGAAAAATTTCGCGTAGTTAATTTCTTAAATTCCTCTTTCCATCTTATTTTCATGAAAATAACCAAGCATATTCTCACAGACAAAATAATTCTCCTTCGTTTCGCGAATGAGTCTGATGTCGCCAGAACTTTTTTAAGATTTCAGGAGCATTATGAATCTCCAAGATTTGCGGGGCTGGTTTTTACGCATGGTGAATTCAAAAGATGGTACAAGGAAAAATTTGGGAAGTTCAATTATTATGAAGAGTGGTATGATGGATTTAA
Source organism: Candidatus Woesearchaeota archaeon (assembly GCA_964477635.1). GTDB lineage: Archaea > Nanobdellota > Nanobdellia > Pacearchaeales > GW2011-AR1 > JACQLK01. Next base: position 2,579 of record CAYZEG010000024.1, read on the forward strand.
TATTCCGTCGTCAACCTTGAAAAAATTTTATTCTGGAGAATTTAATCCTCTCACAAAAAGGGAAAAAATTATTTTAAACTTATTGAAGGAGCATGACCATGATTATTATATAATCGCCGTGCATCACAAGGAAGATAAATCAATTTTCCGTCATGAACTGGCGCATGCGCTTTTTTATACCGAAGAAGATTACAAAAAAGCCGTTTCCGGCATAATGGAAAAATATGATTTAAAAAAGCTTGAGAAAGTTTTGCATAAAGTGGATGGCTATGGAAAACATGTTCTTAGGGATGAAATTCAGGCATATTCCGTGGCATGCCACGGAGAAATAAAATCGGAATTTCCGGAAAAAATGAGAAGAGACATAAGAAAAATTTTCGACAAGCACGTAAAAAAGATGAATTTGTAAAAACTTAATGTTTTTAAATTGGCTTTTCCCATTTTATTAATGGCTCCGTAGCTCTTTACCAAACGCAAGTGAGGGAAACGAGTAGGAGACAGAATGGCTCCGTAGCTCAGCCTGGTTAGAGCATTGGACTTTTAATTGTAGGAGAACTAAAGTTCTCCGGACAGTCAACCTCCTTAGGGAAAAGACTGAAAAGAAATCCAAGGGTCGTGGGTTCAAATCCCATCGGGGCCATTAATAAATGAGCAGAGTGAAATTGCATTAAATTATGAAAATTTAAATAAAAACGGAACATTTTTAAACCAAATTTTAGTTCATTTCATTATTGTCCAGTTGCTAAAATAAATCACAAACTTTTTAAAGCACTTTCCAACCAACCATGCATATTCTACAGCCAAAACACTCCAAACTCAGCGAAAAAGAAACAGAGGAACTATTGAGAAAATTCAACATTTCCAAATCACAGCTTCCAAAAATTCTCTTGAGCGATGTGGCTCTGCCGCCAAATTGCAGCGTCGGTGATGTAATTAAAATTGACAGGAATTCTCCGGACGGAAAAATAGTTCCTTACTACAGGGTAGTTGTTTGATTCAAGATGCATAACAAACATTTGATTGTCAAAAAATATCTTGAAGACCATTCGCTGGTTGAGTCAAATGTCATTTCTTTCAATAATTTTATAGAAAAAAGAATGCAGGAAATAGTAAATGAAATAAATGAAACGATTGACAATGAAGAATTTGAAATTACCATTGGAAAAATAAAAGTTGGCAAGCCGAATGTTATTGAATCCGACGGAAGCTCGTCGCAGGTAATGCCGTACGAGGCAAGGATTAGAAACCTCACATATTCTGCTCCGGTAAATCTTGAGCTTACAATAAAAAAAGACGGGCAGATAGATTCCGACGAAGTTGAAATTGGAAGAATCCCCATCATGGTGGGCAGCAAGAATTGCAATACATATGGACTGTCAAGAGAAGAGCTTATAAAAAATTACAATGACCCTATGGATTTGGGCGGATATTTTATGATTAATGGAAATGAAAGGGTTATGATTATGTCCGAGGATTTGGCGGAAAATCAGCCGTTCATAGAACAAAACTCAAAAGGGAATCTTCATTTGAGAATATTTTCATCAAAAGGAACATATAGAATACCCACAACAATTGCGGAAAACAAGGAAGGAATTTTTGAAGTTTCGTTCAGCAGATTCAGAGACTTGCCTGCAGTTGTGATTCTCAAAGCTTTGGGAATGATTAAAGAGGTGGACATAGCGAAGTTCATCGGGAAAGAAACGGACTCTGTAATTGTAAATCTTTACGAATTTGCCAATATAAATAACACCGAGGATGCGATGCTGAAAATCGCCGAAATGGCCGCATTGCAGGGAACGAAAAAAGAAATTCTTGACAGGGTGAAGAACAGAATTGATTCTTATTTATTTCCGCATATTGGACAGAAAAAAGAAGACAGAATGAAAAAAGCGGTTACACTCTGCAAATTGATAAAGCAATTTCTCATCGCGAAAGAACATCCGGAGCTTGAGACTGACAAAGACCATTATGCAAATAAAAGAGTAAGACTTTCAGGAGATTTGCTTTCAAGTTTGTTCAGGGTAAATCTTGGAGTTTTAATAAGAGACATACAATACTCTCTTCAAAAATCCACGAAAAGAAAAAGATTATTTTCAATAAGAACCATAGCAAAGTCCACGCTGTTTTCCCACAGAATTGAATCTGCAATAGCGACGGGAAGCTGGACCGGAGAAAGAAGCGGAGTGACGCAAAACATGGACAAAACAAATTATCTTGCAATAATCTCCCAGCTTCAAAGAGTTTCAAGCATGCTTTCTTCAGAGCAGGAAAATTTCATGGCGAGAACCCTTCATCCAACCCATTACGGAAAATTCTGCCCGATTGAAACGCCTGAAGGAACTGAAATTGGATTGAGAAAAAATCTTGCGATACTCTGCAGAATTTCAACTCACGTTGAATTGGACGAAGACAAATTTTTGAAGCATCTTGAATCTGAAGGCATGAGCAAAGACAGCGAAGGTGAAGGAGACGTTTTCTTCAACGGAAGATTTATTGGAAGCGTGAATAATCCAAACGACTTTGCGGTAAGGATAAGGGAAAAAAGAAGAAACGGAGACTTGCCTTTGCAGTTGAATGTAAGATATGACGACGGATTCGGGTTGGTCATGATTTCAACGGAGTCTGGCAGAGCATTAAGGCCGCTTATAATTGCAGACAAGGGCGTTTCAAGATTAACGAAAGAATTGCTGTTAAAAGTTCAGCAGAATGAAATAAAGTGGAACGATTTGATAAAACAAAAAGCAATTGAATATCTTGACACGGCCGAAGAGGAAAATGCCCTCGTTGCCCTCTACGAAAATGAATTGACGCCGGAACACACTCATCTTGAAATAGACCACATGGATTTGCTTGGGGTTGTAACGTCGCTGGTTCCATACGGAAACCATGACCAAAGTTCCAGGCTTAACAGGGGAAGCAAGACGCAGAAGCAGGCGCTGGGATTGTATGCGTCAAATTATTTAGTCAGGCTTGACACCGACGTTTCCATTTTGCAATATCCGCAAAAGCCGGTTGTAAGAAGTTTTGTCTACGACACGCTTGACACATATCCTGCAGGGCAAAATTTAATCGTCGCAATAATGACTCATGAGGGATATAACATGGAGGATTCTCTCGTCCTTAACAAGGGAAGCGTTGACAGGGGAATTGGAAGAAGCTTCTATTTCAGACCGCACTCCGCAGTTGAAATGCACTATGCGGGAAGCCTGAAAGATGAAATAGTTGTTCCCACAAAAGACGCGTCCGGATTCAAGACCGAAGAAAGCTACAGATTCTTGGACGACGACGGAGTTGTCTCGCCCGAAGTGGAAATCAATGAGGGGGAAGTTTTAATTGGTAAAATCTCGCCGCCAAAATTTCTTTCAGAAGCGAGGGAAATTTCAATAAGGGCAAAGAAAGAATCCTCCGTGACAATGAGGCAGGAAGAAAAAGGAACTGTTGAATCCGTTTTTATAACGCAGGATTCCGAGGGAAATAAAATCGTCCAGGTTAAAACGAGGGATTTGAGGATTCCGGAACTGGGGGACAAGTTTGCAACATCGCATGGACAGAAGGGAGTTATCGGCGCAATAGTTCCTGAGAACGATATTCCATTTACATCAAAAGGCATGAGGCCGGATATTATTTTCAATCCGCACGGTTTGCCGAGCAGAATGACGGTTGGTTATTTGCTTGAATTATTGGCTGGAAAAGTCGGTTCGTTGAGGGGGGAAGTTGTCGATGGAACCCCGTTCTCCGGAGAAAGCAAAAAAGATTTGGAAAAACAGCTGGAAAATATGGGCTTTAGATACGACGGAAAAGAAACAATGTATAACCCAATTTCAGGGAAAAAAATCATCGCAAAAATATTTATCGGAAGCCTTTACTATTTGAAGCTCAAGTATATGGTTGCAAATAAACTTCATGGAAGAGCGTCCGGAAAAATAGCATTGCTCACAAGACAGCCGATTGAGGGAAGATCCCGTGGCGGCGCATTGAGGCTCGGAGAAATGGAGCAGCAGGCGCTGGTTGCCCATGGAGCGTCGCTGTTGCTTAAGGAAAGATACGACTCTGACAAAATTGTCCTTCATATCTGTGAAAATTGCGGTTCAATAGCAATTGAAGACAACATTAGAAATAGAATTTATTGCCCAATTTGCGGTTCTGAGGAAACAGAGCCCGTTGAAATTTCATACGCATTCAAACTGCTTCTTGAAGAGCTTCAAGGGCTGCACATACAAACTAAATTCAAGTTGAAAAACAAATACGAGTAAAATGAAAAGCGCGACGCATGTTTCAGAGCCAAGAGAATTAAATAGATGGGGGAGAGGCAAATTATCTCCAATAGAAAGAACGACGGCATTTGTAATTGCAGTTATATTAAAAGAAGGGGAGAGGTATAGAATTGAAAAAAAAGCAGACAACTATTATGCAGTTATATGGGGATGTGGAATGCCAATTAGAGTTAGATTAGATAATAAAATGTGTGAAGATTATTTGTTGAGGAAGCCATTAGATTCTGAATTAAACTATGATGATTACGAATAGCGATTAGCCATACGCATCGGCAAAAAACAAAATGCAAGATTTATATGAAGTCACAGGAATTTTTGGAAATTTTAAGAGAAATACAACAAGGGTATTTTCGGCAGACAGTCCTGAAGGAGCATTAAAAAAAGCTGAAGAAGGCGGATTTAAGTTCCCATTAAATTTTATTGAAGAATTAAAAGCCAAAGAAAAAGGCGCGGCGTTTCCGGAGAAAAAAGTAGGCCTTGTGTATGAAATTAAACTTTTAAAGACAATAAAATGAAACAAGTAAGAAAAAAAGTTGCGGAATTAAGATTTGCATTGCTTAATCCGGAGCAGATTAAAAAACTTTCATCGGCAAAAATAGTGACGCCCGAACTTTACGACATTGACAGCTATCCCGTTGACGGCGGTTTGATGGATTTAAGGCTTGGAGCAATTGACCCCGGAGTAAGATGCAGGACTTGCGGTGGAAGATTGAAAGAATGCCTTGGACATCCGGGAAGAATTGAATTGGCCCGTCCGATAATGCATTTGAAGTATATTCCTTTGATTGAAACCGGATTAAGATGCTTCTGCCACGAATGCGGGAAACTGCTTTTGTCGGAAGCCGATTTGAAAAAATATTCTTCGAGCGACAGGGCAAAAAAAGCAAAGGACGGAAAAAGATGCCCGCACTGCAGCGCAGCTCATGAAAAAGTCAAGCTTGAAAAGCCAACAAG
>CAYZEG010000025.1:0-7741 GCA_964477635.1 Candidatus Woesearchaeota archaeon
CGGCCTTTTTTCTTGGCCTGGATTCTATCTGCTCCTTTAATTCATTTGAATCATATATAAAGGCGATTATGCGGAAAATTCTGGAACCGAATTTGCCGTCCACTTTTTTTACCTCTATATTTTCTGCCGGGACGCCAAATTTTTCCGAGAGAAATTTTTCAATGTCTTGTTTTTTTGGAGTCGTTTCACTTTCAATTTCGGCGTGAATTTCTTTCCTGTTGAACAGAATATTCTCTTTTTGGTTGATTATTTTCATTTTGCCGAATTAAGTTTTTATCGCGTAAGTCCCTTTTTCTTTGATGTTTAATTTTTTAGCAACTTCAGAATTTTCTGGATTAAGGATTATTGTTTTCCCCTTGAAATTGTCGGTGAATTCTTTGCTTCCGCAAGCCGGACATTTATCCCCTTCGTATACTCTAGCGCACATTTTGCAAGCTCTTTGCTTCATTTGCTTTCTTTTGCCATTTTAATTTATCTAAAATTATCATAAAACGATTTAATTTTTTCACTTGGATTCAATTGCGCTTCTGCGACGGCAAGTTCGACTTTTCTTGCAAATTCTTCTTCGCGAGACATGCCGCGATAATTTGAATCATCAATTCGCCTTAATTCTTGAAGTCTTTCTTCGGCTTTTTCTCTTTCCCTTGCAGAATGAAAAAACTTCATTTTTTCTTCCCTCCCTTCGCCGCCTTTCCTTCGTCCCTGGCGGCTTTTTTGTCAAGTTTTTCTTTTTTGACTTGGTCTTCTTTTATCCATTCAATTTTTCCCAAACCCGGCTGTCTCATTGTCAAGCCTATCTTTGGGAAATCTCCTTTATGGCTTATCGCGACGACTCTTGCAATACACAAGTCTCCGCCCTTCAAACTTCTCTTGGAATTTTTCCCGGCAAGAGTGTTTGTTTTGCTGACGCTCACATAATCTTCCATTGTCTGTCCAATATGAATCATTCCTTTCATGACTCCCATGTCTATAAACGCCCCAAAATTTGTTATTTCAGTTATTGCTCCATAAACCAGTTCATGCAATTCCGGCTTGAATGTTATGAGATTGAATTTCGAATTATAATACGCCGCTCCGTCGCCGGGAATTATGATTCCGTCGCCAACATTCAAAACTTCCACGACGGCGACAACTTTTCCAAGTTCCTTGTCGTAATAATCTTGATAAATTTTCTTCAGCTGGTTTTCAACAGCCTCGATGGTCGGCAAGCCAAACAAGCTCGGCTCAACCCTTACATAATCTTGAACTTCAGTCATATGGAACATGTTAAAATTAAGCGGAAATTGGTTTAAAAAGGTTTTCTAAAACTAAATAATCTCCAGCGTCTTCTTCCCTCTTATTATCAACTTTGGGTTTTTCACGCTTCTTTTTATTTCGGCATCAAGAGTCGCGACAATGACTTCCGGATTTTCTTTTGCGAATTTTATTATTCCGGAATCAACAGTTCTTCCTCCGGTATGAACTCTTCTGAAAGAATTATTCTTAAGAATATTTAATGCAAGCTCGGCATCCTTTCGCACAAGTCCCTTGCTTTTTGAATTTGAAATTGCGCTTATTTCCCTCAAAATTTCCTTGGAGATCCAAGCCTCAATTCCCTCGTGCTCAAGGAACTCAAAAAAATCTATTTTTTGCCTGACGCAGCTCAAAATAAAATTTGTGTCAAGAAGCGCTTTTCTCATGAAGAACAAAGTAGATTATAATATAAAAACTTAACATTTATTAATTAAGGATATATTCTTAAAAAATGGAAGAGAGGGATAATCTGTTAAGGATCCTGAGCGAATCTCGTCGGGCGATAAAAGAGCACGATTTGGTAAAACTGAAAGAGCTCAGCAATCAAACGGTTCATTCAGCTTCCATTGCAAGCGACACGGACAGCATTCTCGTCGCTGTTATAATTTATTCTCTTGGAAAGATTATTGAAAGAACAACAGAATATGGCTCCAAGGAATGCGGTTCTCTTTGCAAATTCTCAATTGCCGAACTTCAAAAAGCGGAGAATGCATTGAAAAAAAACGATGAAGTAAATTTCAAAGAAAGTCTGGAATCAATAATGAAATTTGTGGAAAAATCATCCCCCGATTTAAAAGATAATGTGCAGGACATTTTGAGAAAAGCGAGCATAAACAAGGCTTCAAAAATTTACGAACATGGAATTTCAATGGAGCAGACTGCAAAGCTTCTTGGAATTACAATGTATGAACTTGCAAGTTACGCGGGGCAAAAAGGCTCGGCGAATGTTCCTCTTGCAAAAACGCAAAGCGCAAAAGACAGAGTCAATCTTGCGATGGAGATGTTCAAATGAAAATCCGCAAGGCGACGATGAAAGATGCCAAAAGAATTCTAAATTTATTAAACAGCGACGCAAACCTCACGGGAAGCGACGAGCTCCATTATCAGTCAAAACACGTGAAGGAATATGTTCTTGGAAAATCATTTGCAACTTTTGTTTACGAAGAAGATAAAAAAGTTGTTGGAATAATAATGGCAAATATTTTTAGAATTGGCAGGTATGCCGAATTTTATAATATTATAGTTGATGCAAATTATCGTGGCAAAAATATCGGGAAAAAACTTTCCGATTATCTTATAAAATATTTAAGAAAACAAAAGATTGAAATTGGTTTTTCGTATATAGAAAAAAACAATAGAAATGCGCGGAAACTAGCAGAAAAATTAAATTTTGAAAAAGGAAAATTATTTTACTTTTATTACAAAATATTAAAATGATGCAAAAGGCAATAATTTTTGATTCCGGCTCTCTGATAAGCTTGAGCATGGCAGGGTTGTTTGACGAACTTGTTGGATTGAAAAAAATATTCAAGGGAAAATTTTTGATAACGAAAGAAATCAAGGGAGAAATAATTGACAAGCCGATGAACATAAAAAAATTTGAGCTCGAGGCGATAAGATTGAAGGAGCTTCTTGATGTGGGAGTTTTGGAAATGCCGTCTTCCTTAAAGATAAATGATGGGGAGATTACAAAGAGGACTTATGAAATTTTGCAGATTGCAAACACGACGCTCCGCGGAAGAGATAGGGACATTCATTTGATTGATTTGGGCGAAGCGTCCGGGTTGGCGCTGAGTGAAATATTGACAAAAATGGAAATTTCAAATGTTCTTGCGGTTGACGAGAGAACTACAAGAATGCTTTGCGAGAAGCCGGAAAACTTGAGAAAATTAATGGAGGGAAAATTGCATACGAGCATAGTCGCTAAAAAAGAAAATTACGATTATTTCAAGGATTTCCGGTTCATACGCTCAACGGAATTGATTTATGTTGCCTATAAAAAAGGAATAGTTGAATCAAAAGATCCAAAGCTCCTTGACGCGCTCCTTTATGCGCTGAAATTCAAGGGAGCGGCGATTTCGGACGAGGAAATTTCTGAAATAAAAAGGATGGGTTAGCGAATATAAAAGATTTTAAATCTGTTTTGACAAATAACTTTATGGCGGCTGTACATAATGGCATGAGAATGCCAAGTTTTTCCGGGCTGAATTATAAGATTGACGTCCATGACCTTGTTAAGTCTGTGCATGAGGAAGGCATAATAATTAAGCCCGGGATTCCAGCAAATATTTTCTTGTTTGAAGAACAAACTGCTCCTGATGCTGATTTTGTTCCGGGAGTTGAGTATAACATGACCAATAAATTCTTAAAAAATATGAATTTGGCAAGATTGTTGAATCCCGGATTGCCTGTTTTGGTTCATATGAGTACGAATGGCGGCGATTGGTATAACGGTATGGCAATATATGATACCATCAAAAAATATCCGGCGCAAGTAACAATACTTGATTATAGGCATTCATCATCAATGTCTTCAATAATTTTTCTTGCTGCGGACAAACGCGTCATGGCAGAAGATTCGCATTTCATGTATCATGATGGATGGATGAGTTCTTTTAATACTTGGAAGGGATATGAGGCAGAATATGAATTTCTTAAAAAAACTTTCGATGTTAAGATGTGGGATATTTACGCTGAAGCTTTAATGGAACAAGGGAAATATAAAGGCCTTCCGAAGGAAGAGATAATAGAAATATTGCATAACAACCGAGACAAGAAACAAGATGTTTATTTAACTGCTCAAGAAGCGGTTGAATGGGGTTTCGCCGACGAGGTGTTTGACGGAAATTTTGAGAAACTTACAAAATATACAAAAGAGCAACGGAGGAGAAAATAATCAATTCAAAAAATTTCCATTAAAAAAAGAGTTGAAAATGTTCGGAAATTTTTCCTTTAAAACATTTTGCGAAATTTGCCCGATTGTTTTTGTATTTCCATATTGATTCAAGGCGTCCAGCGTGTAAAACTCATCTGTTTTATTTTCAAATCCCCACATCAGCATTCTTTCCTCATAAGTGGAGGCATTTATTGTCGCCGTTCTCTCATTGGGACCATTGATGCTTATGCAAGGGTAAGTAATTTCTTCTCCCGTTTCCCAGTCAAACAATTTTTCTTCTAATTTCTCCATCTTAGTTTATCAAAATTTTTTCTAAATTTAGGAAATATTCAAGTGTTTTTTTGAATCCCAGACCTTTTTTCGGAATATAAAAAGGATATTGGTGCAAAATTTCTCTTCCAGCGCCGTCTTTAGTTCTCAAAATTTTGTCTTCATCGTCCCTTATTTCATAAGTGCATGGCACGTGGTCCGCGCAAAATTGGTCAACCGTCGCATCTTCAGGATAATTTCTGCAGTATTCTTTGTTTAATTCCAATTGGTTCATAAAAGTGTGATGATTCATTGCAATGCCCTTGCCATCCTGATTTATTATAAAAACAAAATTATCATAAATTATCTCTTCTTCGGTTTCAATGTCCCTTAAAACCATGAATTAACAACGGCCTTAATATATTTAAATTTTGTTAAACAATCGGAATGATATTTCCCGCTTATATTAACGATTTCTTTTCCAATGGCATATGAAATGATGGCGGGTGAAAATTTTATAAGCCCCAATATTTTCTAATTTGGATGGGAAGAACAGTAAACATCAAATGCGCCGATTGTGGAAAGGAAGCGGACGTAGTCCAGCATTCAAAATTCAAGAGGAAATATTGCGACGTTTGTTCTGCTAAGAGAAAAAAAGAGTGGAAGAAATGGGAAGAGAACCGCTGGAAGCTGACGATGGATGACATGGAAGACGACGAATAGATGTTAAAATTTTATTATCTTTTCATAGGATTATCCAAAAATAATTAACCACCTTCAATTTCTGTTTTTTTGGCATTATAATTCTTTGAGCCCCGCCCGTCTTGGCGCATAAATCCCTGCAATCTTTCTTCCTGTTTTATTATCGGCGTTCTGCCATTGGCATAATCTTCGGCAATTCTTTTAAGCCTTTGCAAATCCGGAAATTTATAATTTTTTTCTTCCATTATGAAAATAGTCTATGAAAATTCTTTTGAATGTTTCTTAAAATCATTATGTTTCATGTCTTTTAAGTATTTAATTATTTGGGCAATCCGGCGCGTCATGTCTGAAGTTTCCAGTTGCTTGTTTTATCTCTTTTATATAACCTTTCAAATCTTTGTCAAGATAAACAGTTTTGAAGTCTGTAAATCCAAACATTTTTTGCTTGCCGTCGCATTCTACTGTGACTTCCATGTAATCTGCTTTTCCATCGGGAATGAAATTAACCGAAGGATATCCAACTGGCATGTCTAATGCGTCATATCTTGTCCAAGAGCCTTTTTTTTCGCCTTTTTTCCAAAGTCCAAAACTGTGCGCTGTGAATTTTGTTTGAAATATTTTTTGCGTATACTCCCTATCGTAGAAATCCGGCATTTTGTCGCCGATGTTAAAATTTGGACGAGTAAACCCGAAAGTTAAGAGAGCCAGTCCCAAAAGTATTTTATTTTCTAATCGTTTTTTCATATTTTTCTATTTCCTCTCTGTACTCATTTATTGGTATGAATATCGCATGAGATCCTGGAATAATCTCCGATGCAATAGCGATAACTTCTCCGTTGTTGTTTATCAATGGAGAGCCGGAATCTCCGAAAATTGCCCTCGTAGGAGTAATTATCTCTGATTTTTTAACTTCAGAGCCAATAAGCTCCCTTTTGACTACTTGATATTTGCTGAGGGGCGCGCCGACTAAAAAAGTTTCATCCAACAAATCCATTTTATTGGAATTGCCAAGCTTTACTTCATATTTTGGCTTGTTCTTTCGCTTGTAAGGGATAATTGCGAGGTCTTTATCGGGATTATGAACAATTCCTTCCAAAATTTCTTCCCCGATTTTCACCTCCTCATTAATTTTATCAAAGAAAAAATTCTCCGGATTAAAATAAGGAAATTTATTTTCTAATCCCAACTTCATGATAATAGATTTTTTTGTAACATTAACAACATGGTTTGCGGTTAAAATATAATCGCCAAAAAACAAGCCTTCTCCACTAGTGGTATCTTCATCCAGTCCTGAAATTTCATTGTATCTAATCATATAATGAAATTTTGTTTCTAGCGTGACCATATTCTCTCTGATTCCGCGAATATGTCTTCTTAATTCCTGCTTTTTGCGCTCTTCTATTTCTGCAATCCTGTTATCAATGTAAATATCCGCCAATCCGTAAGAAGAAGCCAGCGTCAGGGCGGCGAGCCCGCCGCCAACTTTAAGGATATCCCTGCGAGTTAAATTATTCATGAGGGTGTTTAACTCCGTAAAATTTTGTCAAAAAATACAAATCGTCTTCCATCATTCCATCTCCGCCAGAAACACCCGAATAAATTTTCCAGAATTCTTTGTCTTCTTCCTCAAGATTCTCCCTTGGAACTGAAGACCCATTGCTCTGTTTTGGCATTATTCGTGATGATTTTTGTATTTTTTAAATATATTTGTGTTGCAATTGGATAAACAAGAAAGATTAAAAATGCGCCAAATTTCTACTTCTTAAGGGTGCGTAGGCTAGTGGCAGACTATCTGGCTCCAGCCCAGAAGATGGGGGTTCGATTCCCTCCGTGCCCATGACATTTTGCCTGCAAAACGGAATCGACGGAATTTTTTCAAAATTCCAGTCATGAGCGAAGCGAATGGAAGCGGAGTGCAGAAACTTGCTTTCAATCTCCGTGCCCATCATCAATTCATCGGAAAGATGGATTTATCGCCTGATTCGAAAATCGGCTCCCCGCAGTTTATTACCCTCTCAATTTCTTTTATTGTATCGGGATTCATCAAATACTTGCTTCTCGGATTTATCTTGTTTTTCATATTAAAAATTGAATGAACAACCCATTTAAAATTATTTGATATTTCTCTTACGGGAAATTCTCTTCCGGCGCTCAACAAAGACGCCTTGAAATAAGCATCCCTGCCGTAACTTATATGGTCGTCAAGCGTCAGCATGAATCTTGGCCTGTTTCTTTTTTTATCAATGACATGCTCTGGAAAAAAACCGCAAAACCACAAAAAAGCGTCGCCCATGTCCTTCAACGGAGAGAAATCTTTTTTTTCAAATAATTCTTTTATTCTGACTCTTTCAAGAGCGCCGTTATAAATTACCGAAACAAAATGATTTCCTCTTTCGCAGGCAAAATCGGTCATAAGCGAGGCGACATATTTTTTTACTGAATCGTTATAGCTCAAGTCTTCAAGTTTGCCGCTAAAAAATTCTTTCAGTTCTTTTTTCGTGTGAACAATTTCCAGACTTTCACCAAATTCCCGATATAAACCATTAAAATCAGGCATGTTTAACTTATGGAATAAAACTATATAAATTTATAACTAAATTT
>CAYZEG010000026.1:0-1793 GCA_964477635.1 Candidatus Woesearchaeota archaeon
GCGTTCTTGGATTAAAAACGCAAAAAAGGCTTGTTCCGACGAGATGGAGCATAACTGCAACGGACGACACAATCGGGAAACAACTTCTTGAAAAAATAAGAGATTACAAATGGATTGAAAATTATGAATTGTTTTTTGGAGAATTTCTTGGAAACCAATATCTTGTTTTGCTCTTTCCAAATTCCTTCAATTACGAGCTTTTTGAGATTTATATGCCAAAAAGCTCTTGGAATCCGACGGAGGAAATGAAGGCATCAACTGATTTTGAAACTTTTTTTGGAAGGAAAGAATATGCTTCAAGCACTTCTGGAGGATATTATGCAACGAGGCTGCCGATATTGGAATATCTGGAGAATCAAAAACGACAGGCCTCTGTTCTTGCGATAAGGCTTGAAACTCCTTCATACTGGGCAGGGCTTGGCGTTTGGGTTGTTCGGGAAAGCGTCAGGCGAGCGATGAATAAAAAAATATTTTTTGCTTCAAGAACTGAACTAATTGACGGCGCAAAAAAAATCGGGCAAATAAAATTTAGCTTTGACATTTCGGAAGTTCTAAAAAAAAGCAAGCTGCTTAACGATGTTCTTACTCAGAAAAAAATAATGGAATGGCTATAAGAACGGATATGCTTTGTTAATTTTGGCAATGCTCAAAGACCCGTCCCTTTCACACAAAACATACGCCTCTTTCTCCCAAACTTCAGGAACTTTGCTAATTTGTTCATACCTCATAACGACGGGAATCTCGTGGTTGCATTTGCCACAATATGCATTAAGATAAGGGCTGTCGGTTTTTATAATGTCATTGAAAATTATTCCCTTTACAAAATAAAAAGCAGGTCTGTCTTTTCCAAGGTCATTTTCATTTGATGTGTTTTTCAATCCTGCAATTGCTATTTTAGCAAATTCCAATCCGCGCACTTTTTCCTCGCCTTCTCCAATATCTTTTGAATAAATCTGATTCAGAATTTCATCTTTTATTCTTAAAATCCGCGAATCCAATCCGTCAAATCTTTTGAAAAAATCTTCAAGACTTTCGCATTGCATGTACATATCAATATGGGGATTTTGAAATTTAAATTATTTTGCAAATAGATACTCCAAAATACACCTTATTTTTTCATAATTATTTAAAAGCGTTTTTGCCTGCATAAAAGATTAAGATGAAATTCAAAAGAACTTTGTGCGGTTTGGTTGCAGGGCTTGCGCTTTATGCGGGTCAGCCTAATTCATTATTTGCCTTGGAAAATGAACCCATGATTCCAAAGGCGGAGAAAATGCAAACTGATGAAGAAAGACGCGCTTTGCTGAAAGAAGATTTTCAAGTAATTGTTAATAGGGAGATTGATGGAAAAAAACAGAATATAGAATGGAATTTATATTCTAAAGAAGGCGGCTATTTTATTTTTGGGGCCTCATATAAACCTGAATTTTTGCCAAACAATTTTCGCTTTAACGCCCATCATTTTGAAGAGGATCGCGTTAGCGCCGTGGGTTTTGATTGGTATAAAAATACTTATGTGCCATTTCTTTCCAGCAGCCCATTTATTCAGATCAGCCTCGGCATGTCCTATTTTGATAAAGTGCCGGATGGTTTAGTTTCCAACCTTGAATTTCGCACCTCATGGAAATCAGGATTTATGAAGGATGATGGATTTTATATTATGATAGGAGTTGATCATTGGTCAAATGCCGGTCTTATAAAAAAGCCCCCACGCAAGAATAAGGGAAGAAATCCTTTTGGCGTTACCATTGGAAAGATTTATTGATTATTTGTGCGTAATTCAAAACGCTACA
>CAYZEG010000026.1:1803-7641 GCA_964477635.1 Candidatus Woesearchaeota archaeon
TAAAAGGAGGTAAAAAATGGGGTGTAGATGGCTTGAGGCTTTGCTGGCGGTTGTTATAATAGTATTTACAAAATGGCCTACAATGGTGCTTTCAGCAAACAGTTCGATGTGGGTAGTAATCGTCGCGGCTGCCGTATTGCTGGTTCATTCTTTGTTCTGCGATAAATGCAAGGGACTTTGCAGAGGAATGATGAAAGGCAGGTCAAGAAGCAGCAGTAGCAGACACAAACGAAGAAGGAGATAAACTTCTGATTTAATTTTATTTTTTCTTCTTTTATTTCTTTTTTTCTAATTTTTGTTTTATAATATAAATCTTTAAAAATAAAGCTTTGTGAATTATTTTATGGATTATACTGATGAAACTGTTTCAGAGGTTGCGATGCAATATGCTTTATTAAGAGAATCTCTTGAAAGATTAAGGGATGCAAGAAGAGATAAAGATGGGGCGGTATTAGGTTATCTTTCTGAACATTTTGGGATTGCATATGTGGCAATAGAGTCCTTGGAATCAATGCCGTATTCTCTTAAGGAAAGATTGAAAATTGGAGAGCTGGAAACTGAATTGCACGAATTTGCCAATACTATGCTAAGATTATAATTTTTTAGAATTCTTAGAAAACTATTTCTCTGAAAATTTTTCCATTTCTTTTTTCTTCCTATATTCTTCCAATTTTTTCTTATTGGTCGGACACTCGCGATTAAAACAAAGCGTCCAAGGACGTTTTCCCTTTTTCAAAAGCGTCACCATTGCAAAGCCGCATTCCTCGCAATTTTTGCCTGCTCTTTTTACAAATCCGGTTGGAGGAAGCGAATATGTGTTTGTGCATTTTGGATACGCGTCGCATGCAACGAAAAATCTCCTGTTCTTTTTGGAATAAGTTATGGAGAGTTTTCCTAAAGCGCAAACGGGGCATGGATTCAGGGAATTTTCCTCTTTCATTTTTTCCCTCAAATAAACATTCGCTTTCAGCAATTCTTTCCCGATTTCAATATTTTTTTCATTAAATGCTTCCACGATTTTTCTTATTGCTTCTTTCGCCTTGTCAATGACTTTTTCTTCCTTTTGCAAGAAGCCGCTTTTTGACTCCGAGATTTTTCCCATCTCATTTTCCAAATCCCGCGTGAGTTTTTCATCGGTTATTATCGGAGAATTTTTTTCCAGAGTTTCTATCAATGAAATTCCAAGAGGCGTGGCTTCTATGCTCTTCCCCATAATATAATTTCTTTCTTGGAGAGTTTCCATTATGTTCGCCCTCGTGGCTTTTGTTCCAAGGTTTCTTTTTTCCAACTCTGAAATTATTGACGCTTGGGTGTATCTTTTCGGAGGCTGAGTTTCTTTTTGCTCGTTTCTTGCGTCAATTATTTTTACTTCTCCATACAAATCCTGAATCTCCTTTTCCATAATTTTAATCGGATAAATCTCAAGCCAGGCTTTTTTTCTCGTTGAGCTTCCATTTTCGGAAAATTTCAATCCATCAATTTCAACAGAAATTGTTTTCTTGTCAATTATTGCATCCTCGCAAAATAGCGAAAGAAATCTCTTCACGATCAAATCATATGTCTTTTTTTCCTCTTCTGAAATTCCCTGAGGATTTTGCCCAGTTGGATATATTGACGGATGCGCCGGGTCGGACTTTTTTCCTTCCACAGGCTTCTGCCTTTTTATCAAATTTTCAACATCGTATTTCTTTGCAAGATTTTCCAAAATCTCGCGATAGGCTATTGAATCTGGAAGCTTTTGGCTTGAAGTTCTGGGATATGAAATAACCCCCGCAAGATACAACGATTGGGCGATTTGCAAGGTTCTTGACGGGATTATTCCATAAATTCTGTACGCTTCAGTTTGGAGCGCCGTCAAGTCGAAAGGCGGATTTGGCGGAAGCAATTGTTCTCTTTTTTCAGTATTTGCATTTGCTATTTTTCCGACAAGATTGTCAAATTTAGATAATTCTCCCTCATTGAATACATCCCTGTTATGTTTTAACTCAATTTCGTGCGAGTTTTTCACCTTGATAAAAATCTGCCAATATTTTTCCGGCCGAAAACTTTGTATTTGTTTTTCTTTGTCAACTATAAGTTTCAGAGCGGGACCCTGAATTCTTCCTATTGACATTATTCTAAACGTCCCAGTGGACTTTATCGCATTCATCAAAGCTCTGGAAAGATTTATTCCGTAAAACCAATCCAGATAATGCCTTGTTTCGCCCGCAATTGCCTGCCCCCAATTTATTTTTTCGGATTTTTTTTCATAAGCGTCATTCAATTCTTTGTCGGTAAGCGTTGAGAATTTCATTCTGTTTGCATCATTTTGTCCGCAAATAAATCTGAGGACATTTAATCCTATAACTTCTCCCTCCACATCATAATCTGTTGCAACGGTTACGCTTCCCGCTTCTTTGACGAGTTTTGCGATTGCATCATAATATTTTTTTGTAAAATCGTTTTTTTTAACGAGAAAATTTGGAACCCATTTTATTTCAAATGCGGGAAATCCCGATGAGATTTGCTTCAGCGTAAAAAGATGCCCGACGGCGCACGCAACAACCAACTTTTTTCCGTTCCTGTCAACTTCGTAATAAGGAACGCCTTGAAAATTTCTTTTTTCAGAATTTCCAAGAGCATCCGCGATTTTCATCGCCGCTTGCGGTTTTTCCGTTATTATCAATTCATATCCGCCGTTTTGCAGGCTTATTTTTTGCGGAACAAAATCTGCGGCTTCTCTTTTGAAGCTTTTTTTCCCTTTTTGTTTTTTTCCCTTTTTGCCTTGAGCTTTTGTTTTTTTATCTTTCTTTGGCTTTGCAATTTTTCCAAGATTTAAAATCTCAATTTTCTCCAAATCCTGCCTTTCCGGAATTTCAACTTTTTTTTCAACTGCCCTGTTAAGGCTTCTCTCGTCAACGCGAAAAAAATTTTCTGCCGTTGTTTCTTCCTTTGATTTTTGAAGATGTCTGGATTTTCGAGGCATTTTTTTCTTGAATAGGGATGTATTTAAGTATTTAGAATTTACGAGGATTATTTTTTAATTGCCTTTGACACTAAACTTCAAATACCTTTCCTCTTCTGCTTACATTGATTACGCGCGTTTTTCCAATCATGTCTTCCATTCCGGCGGCTTCGTGGATATGCGCGCAGATTGCAACATCCGGCTGGAATTTTTCAATTGCTTTTCTCACTGCCTTGCTTCCCGGAAATCCCGAGAATTCTGATTTTGTTCCCTGCGGATGAATGTGCGTCACCATTATTTTCTTGTCCAATCCTTTTACCGATTCATTTCCTCTTTTAAGCAAGTCATAAATTTCAGAATCTTTTATGGTGTGAATTCCAATGTCCGCCCCGCCGGCTCCGAAAATTCCAAGTTTATCTTTGGCAAAAGAATATCCATGAATATTTTTCGCAGGGGCATAAATTTGCGCCAGAAAATCTATTGTTGCAACAGATTCATGATTCCCCGGGATTAGGAGAACTTGTTTTTTCAAATCTGTAAAGGGCTTTATGACATCCTTGAATTCTTGTTCCGCGTAAGTCAAATCTCCGGCAAGAATCACAATATCAACATGCTCTTTCTTTGCCTGCTCGGCAAGTTTTTTCATCAGCCTCGAATCTCCGTGAATGTCTCCGACAGCGAGGATTTTTGTTTTGCTTTGACTTTTAGGCGAAGCAGATTGAACTTGTGAAAGTCTTTTATTTGTCATGTTAAATAAAAATCTGGGAGTTAATAAGATTTATCATAATGTTTCATATTTAACTGGAATGGACGGTCCTTTGTCAAATTGTGCTCTATAAATTGCCTTATAATAATCGATTTCTTTTTCCCATTGAATTCTTTTTTCAGGATGTCTTCTTAGAAATATACTAACTAATTTGGAATAAGGTAAAATTGAATTATCTTTCATCATTTCTCTTCGTACCTCGTCCTCTGCTCTTTGTGATAAATTTCTTTCAAATTTTCTTCCTTCGTTTTCTATGGTATTATTCCGGTCGGTCCATTTTTCAAGAGCATGATTCGCAGCTCCCCCTACTAATAAAATTCCAATGCCTGTTACTATACCTTCAGCTATTGCTTCTAAAATTTTTTCGTCCACACCACTTTATCAATTTTTACTTTAAAAATCCTCTGATTTTGTCGTCACTTTTGCATTACACAAACAGATGTTTCAAAACATTTAAAAGCACACCACTTTCTGAATATATATTAATCAATATAATCAATTGATTTTTAAAATAAAAAATGAAAGACAACTTTGATATCTTTTTTAGACGGAAACCGGCGCTGATTTTGGTTTCCTTGAAAAAGAATTCTAGGATGAGATACGGCAGCATTCTTGCAAAAGAAGTTGACTGCACATACAGCCATGCGGTAAAAATATTGCAGACTTTGGAAATTCTTGGATTGGTTGTGTTTGAAAAAAGAGGGCGAATAAAGGTGATACAACTGACGAAGAAAGGAAAGGAAATTGCGGATGCCATTGAAAACATTCAAAAGCTGATAAGATAGTCTGCAATAAAACAAGCTCGCCCTAAATTCAGATTTTAGTTAAATGGAATTTCAGATGAATTTTTAAATTTTATTTTCCTCTTGTTAAGATGGTTCTTCAATACAAGCTGAAAAAAGAGACTCGGTGGAGAAAATATCCTGGAAAAGACAAGCTTAAGTTTTCAGTTTCAAAATATGATTTCAGATTGTGGAACGCGTCAAAAACAAAACTTCTCGTTCCAAGGGGAAATTATGCTCACGTGATGAAAAGATTCAGGGCTATAGAGTTTTTTAAGCGTAGGTAGCAGATTTATTTTTTACAGCCTTATAAAAATTTTTAATATTCTCCAAAGCTTCATTAACTCCATTTGTAAAGTAAAATTGCCCATCACTAACGACATAGCAGGCGGGGGACGTGCTATCAAAAAATTCTGATTTTACTTCAACAAATTTGTACGGAATCATTTCATTGTCTAAATGCTCCAATACTCTTTTTGTGGCAAATTCATCGCTTATTCCACAAACGAGAACATTCAAATCCATCGGCTTAAATATAATTCAACTTTTTTAAATGTTATTGTAAAAAGCGCATGTTTTTTTGCCTTTTTTTATGGCTAAATATTTTTGGGTATACAAATTTATTGAGAAAAATTTTATATGAAAAATGTCCCGATGGGATTTGAAGCGAGGACACCAAGGTTTCCTTCGCATAACCTTCCTTTATTTTTAAACACCCTTCAAATCATGATTCATATCATGCAATTTCACTTCGTTCAATTTGCAAATGGCCCCGATGGGATTTGAACCCACGACACCTGGATATCTCTTTTCCCATCCAAAAAGGAGGGGGTTGATAATGGTGAACCGCGATGCTAAATCCGTCAAGGATTTACTTAGATTCCGGTTTCCTTCATTAAGAGTCCAGTGCTCTACCAAGCTGAGCTACGGAGCCGATTTAAGACTTAAATTCTAACTAATAATCATTTAAAAAATCTTTCAATGTTTAGTTTACACTATTTCAAAAAGCCTTAGAATCAAGAAGACGACTATTCCGACCATTGAGTAAATTACAAGCCAGTCCATATACTTCTCATTTATCTTAAAGATTGCATGTCTTGAAAGCCATGTTGTAAAAATCATAAGGGGGGCTATCCAGATAAAAATATTGAAATCTGAAAGGACAAGTATTTTTTCCGTGAATAAAGTGTAAGTTGTTATCATTGTTATAAATATCCCAATTAAATTTGTCGTCCCATTCATTTCTGCGAGGGTTAATCCTTCAGATAGCAAATAACTATTTCTCATTCCGCCACCCGGAAGACCCGCACCCTGAACAACTCCTGAAACTAAACCTGTATAAATTT
>CAYZEG010000027.1:0-6232 GCA_964477635.1 Candidatus Woesearchaeota archaeon
TCAATTGCGGTCTTGACATTTTTCAGGCTGTTGACATTTTTTATCTCAACTCTTTCTCCTTTTAGTTCGGGAAGAGAAACATTAACATCGGCTTTTATTCCCGCTTTTTTGTCTATGGCTTTTATATAGTCAAGAGTTATAATCAGCCGTTTCAGCCATTCCACAACTTCGTCGGAGGATTTGAAATCCGGTTCTGTGACAATTTCAATCAGCGGACTCCCGCTTCTGTTGTAATCTATCTCCCCCGTTTGCGGATTCCACGACGCCGGGTCTTCTTCAAGGTGAGCCTCGGTTATTCTTATTCCAAAAAATTTTCCCTTTTCTCCGCAAGGAATTGCATAAGTTCCTGAAATTGTGCTTTGAAATCCCTTTGGCAAATCCGGCCAATCGTAATGCTTTCTTTGCCATGCGAATTGCGGATTTATTTTGCATCCGAGAACAAGAGAGATTTGGATTGCCTTATCAATTGCAGATTTATTTGGAGGCATTGGCTTTGCTCCCGGCATTCCAGTGCAAATCGGGCAAATATTTGTGTTTGGATTTGAATGCTTTGCCCCATGCTCTAATTTGCACCTGCAGAATAATTTTTCATTCGTGCCGAGATATCCATGAATCTCCAGCCCTATTTTTACCATGCAAAAAACAAGAAGATTATATTTTTATACTCTTTGCATTTTAACCAAATATGGAAAAACTAAAAGAAAATCAGAGATTTTCATTCATTAGCCGTAAGGAGAATGTCAAATGAAGGCAAAACCAGGAGATTATGTGGAAGCGCATTTTTCGAAGCTTATTTACGAGGGCGTTTTGCTTGAAACTCCCGGCTCGGAAAAAGGAATTGTTTTGCTGAAATTGGATTCCGGATACAATATCGGATTTAATAAAAAAGACGTCGTTGAAATAAAATTTGTCCGGAAAATTTCCGAAAACAAAAAAGATTTTGAAATTAAAAAAAGCCCTGAAAAACCCAATATTGCCTTAATTATCACGGGCGGAACAATTGCGTCAAGATACGATCCGCGAACCGGCGGAGTTGACCCGCTGACAAGACCGGAGGATTTGTTCAAATATTATCCAGAAATTTTCAAGAATGCGAATATTGTCAAAGTTGAAATTCCATTTATGAAATCTTCCGAGGACATGGATTTCAAAGACTGGCAGAAGATTGCAAAAACCGCCGAGAAACTTTTGAATGACGGAAACATAAAGGGAATAATAATAACTCATGGAACCGACACTTTGCATTATACTTCCGCTGCGCTGAGTTTTTTTCTGAGAAATTTAAACAAACCCGTCGTATTAACATACAGCCAGAGAAGCA
Organism: Candidatus Woesearchaeota archaeon; assembly: GCA_964477635.1. Classification (GTDB taxonomy): domain Archaea; phylum Nanobdellota; class Nanobdellia; order Pacearchaeales; family GW2011-AR1; genus JACQLK01. The sequence continues at coordinate 1,322 of CAYZEG010000027.1, forward strand.
TCGACAGGGCTTCCAGCGACGCGAATTTGAATTTGCAATGTTCTGTTTTAATGGCAATCTCTGATTTTGCGGAAGTCATGATTGTCGGGCACGGAACGAGCAATGATGATTTTTGCTACGCAATGTCCGGAACAAAAGTGAGGAAAATGCACACGTCCAGAAGAGACGCATTCAAGACAATAAATGCCGAACCTCTTGCAAAAATTTTTCCAAACAGGATTGAAATCATCTCCGGACATAAAAAGGCGGGAAAGGGAAAAGTAAAAGCCGACGTAAAATTTGAGGAAAAAGTTGCGCTGGTGAAAATTTATCCAGGGCAGAATCCCAATATTTTGGATTATTATGTGAAGAATAAATACAGGGGAATAATTTTGGAGACAACGGGACTGGGGCATGTTCCTTCCGGAAAATCAAAAGATTCTTGGATAAACAAATTGAAAGAAATTCAGAAGAAAGGAATTGTCGTATGCGCCACCGCTCAAACGATTTATGGAAGATTGGACCCTTATGTTTATTCCAACGGGAGAAAACTTTTGGAAACGGGAGTTATTTTTCTGGAAGATATGCTTTCGGAAACGGCTTTTGTGAAACTCGGATGGGTTCTTGGACACTCAGAATGGGTAAAAGACAAGAAAATTATTAGAGAAAAAATGCTTGAGAATTTCGCGCATGAATTGAATCCAAGGTTGGAGGGATAATTTTACTTCAGCACATCCGCAATCGCCGCGCCCATTGAACAAGGAAATGCAACTATTATCGTTCTTTTAAATGCCAGGACAAAATCAGTTGTCCACGGAGCCACTTTTATCACAGAAAGAAGCAGCGCAACTATCGCAAATGAAAAAATGTAAGTGAATAAAACCCTGTTTGAGAAATGCTTAAGATGATGTTTTGGATTTGATTTTATTCTTCCCTTATGATAATGAGAATAAACAAAAGTTGATATAAAAATAAGGGTTAAGGCCAAGATGATGAAAATGTTTGCAAAAGGCAGGATTTCGCCGAGCCTCCATGTTTCTTCCGTGAAGCCGACCGGGACTGCCAAAACAGAAGTACCGAACATCACTTGAAACATATCCCGATTTTCAAATTCCATTCTTATCGGCTGAACCAATTCTTTCACCATCAGGCTATTTTTTGCCACGCTTTTAATTGGGAAATTTTGGTTATAAATTTTCTTTAGTTTAGTTATTACTGGAAAATAGTTACAATAAGAAGGTTTTTAAATGAAAATGGATGTTTTGTGTTATGGCGAAGCAGAGAAATGCTGTAAAGTGTGAAGGACGTTTTAGTCAGTTGAGACAGCATCTTTATGACAATGTATTTCCTTTAGTGTTAGGAGATAGAACCCTTGTAACTAAAACAGACTTGGCTAATGCTTGGGATTTGTTAAAGGATGATGTTTATAATTTTGATTTGAAGGATCCTTATTATGAAAGTAGAATTGATGGACTTAGAAAAAAACTAACATTAGACTCCTTGTCCCTCGTTCCGCTCGTTGAAACCCCATCTTATGGGCTTGAAAAAGGTCTTGTTCTTCAATATGCCTTATCTCAAGGAAATAATTCTAAAATATCAAATAGTTTAGAAAAGATGAATGATAAGCCATTAAAATTTTTCAGGGAAATTCTTGGTAGAGAGCCAAAAAATGTGATATTCCCCAAGACTAAAGCAAATCTTTCTGAATATCTCATTTCTGCAGATATAGGGGTTGGAACTCTTATTGAGGGTGGATTTTCTGGCGGTGGAATAAGATCAGATTCCCCCTTTATTTTAGGAATAAATCATATTGAATATAGGACTCAAAGAAATCTTGCGGCAGTAATAGGATTTTGGGCTAATGATAATACAATGATTGTTTCACAAATGCAACCTTGCAGAAATGCCAAATTGCCAAGTGAAGTAAAATTTGGGGAGGGTTGCCTTTATCTTGCTGAAATGGCTGCAAGAGCGATGGGTTTTGATAAAATTGCAACATATTCCGCAAGAGAGCATCCAATATTCAAAGAACATCCGGAAGATTGGAAACAGATGGGGGGAGATTTTGTATGTATGTACGACAATTCTTCAAAGAAACTTGCTTACGACGGCTCAAGACACGGATACCATTTTAAAGATTTGAAAAACGGAACTGGAAGCCATCCAACCATAACCTCAATCCATTGATTAACTTTAAATAATTCTTTGTTATTTTGAATTCATGACTCTTGACTATAAAAAAATTGGATTGAAATGCGGACTTGAAATTCATCAGCAGTTAGACACGAAAAAACTTTTCTGCAATTGCCCTTCGGTTTTGAGGCAGGACGAACCTGATTTTAAAATAAAGAGAAAGCTTCATGCGGTTGCTGGAGAAAGCGGAGAGGTCGATGTTGCCGCGAAATATCAAACTTCTTTGGACAAGAGTTTTATTTATGAAGGATACAAAAATACAAATTGCCTCGTTGAACTGGATGAATCTCCGCCGACATTATTAAATGAGGAATCTTTGAAAATCGCATTACAGGTTGCCATTCTTCTGAACGCGAAAATTTTTCCACTCACACAGATAATGAGAAAAACCGTTGTGGACGGAAGCAATACTTCCGGTTTTCAGAGAACTGTTTTGATTGCCCGCGACGGATTTGTTGACACCAAATATGGAAGGGTTGGAGTTGATTCAATTTGTTTGGAGGAAGATTCCGCTCGAAAAGTCGAGCCTTCCTACGCTTCCCTCGCGAAGCTCGGTAAAGCTTCGCGTTTCCCTCATGAATTCGGTAAAGAAGAAGATTCAGTAAGGATTATCGGCAATAGGGAAAATGAAGTTGTTTATCGCTTGGACAGATTAGGAATTCCTCTTGTTGAAATAGCAACTTCTCCAGACATAAAAAATCCCGAGCAGGCAAAGGAAGTTGCGATGCATATCGGAAAAATTTTGAGAAAGTGCAAAGTCAAAAGGGGAATTGGAACGATAAGACAAGATGTCAATGTTTCTATAAAAAAAGGAGCAAGGATTGAACTCAAGGGTGTTCAGAAACCTGAACTTATAGAAAAATCCGTTGAAATGGAAGCGAAGAGACAATTAAAATTAATTGAAGAAAAAAAGAAAGTCATTTCTGAAGTCAGGAAAGTTTTGCCTAGCGGTGAAAGTGAATTCTTGAGGCCGATGCCCGGAGCGGCAAGAATGTATCCCGAAACGGATTTGCCTTTGCTGAAAATATCCAGAGATTTAATTAATGATGTGAAAAAAACCTTGCCTGATATTTGGGAAGATGAAGCAAAATATAGAAAACTCGGATTGAACGACGAAATGATAAAAACTCTTTTTGCAGAAGGCACTATTGAAGAGTTTACTGAATTTTATAAGATTTTGGGCAACCCTAAAATTGTTTTCAAAGCAATGATTATTTATCCGAAGGAAATTGCGAGCCACGAAAAAATTTCCCATGAAAAAGCGGAAGAAATTTTTGATTATGAAACTCTTGCATTTTTGCTTAAGTCAATAAAAGAGAAGAAAATTTCAGAAGAACATCTTAAACATGTCATGGAGAAAATTGCAAAAGGCGAAGCAAAAGAAAAGGCAATCAAATTTGAAAGAATGGATATGAATTCTGTTGAAGAAAAAATTCACCACATAATAAAAAGCAAACCGGGACTTTCGGAAAATGCTTACATGGGGTTGGCGATGAAGGAGTTCAATGGAAAAATTAGCGGGAAAGAAATTATGGAGATTATTAAAAAGTATATTAAGTAATTATTAAGTAGTAATATTGGTAAGGTTTAAAAATATCTTCTTCTCTGCCGTTTTATGAGATTATTAGTTAAGAGAGACAGAAATAGTTTGGTTCCATGTGGCGGAAAGGCATATTTGGAAAATGGCACGCCCGAAATTTTTTCTGTTCCAAGGCATATTCCTGAAGAACAAGTAACTTCAATTGAAAATAGGTCTGATTTAGATGATTTATTGTTGGCGAAATCAGAAGATTATAAAACTATAAACTCTCACCTTAATCAAACTGGAATCTTTCGGCAAAAAGGACTTATAGGCAGAATTTTTGGAAAAAACAAACCCAAAATAATGAATGGAATCTGGAGCGGTTATCGTTCTGCTATTGTTCAAGATCCGCAAACCTCCAAACTTTTCAAGCTAAAAGGGATTGCGCTAAATGTGGAAAAACCGAAACAGATTAAGTTTGACGATGGGATTTTTTGGATACAAGGAGGGCAGAAAAAAAAGAACGTTGGATATGAAAGAGTTATGTCTGGAAAATTCAATCAAGTTCTTAGAGATAATGGAATAACTCCTGCAATGGAATATAAGGGGATGTGGGAATACCCAAATCTTGTAAAAGGAACAAGACCTGTAGCGTCAATTTATGAAGTTCAAGGTGACACAAGACTTGATGAATTAATGCTTCTCTTAGACTCTCTCGCTTTTGACCGAATGCAAGAAAGCGATACTCATTTTACGAGAAATGGTGAAAAATTTAATGTTATTGTAGAATATTTTTATCATGACATTGGCTATAAAGTTGGAAGAATGAAAAGACTTATGGATAAGAGCGGACAGACTTGGAGTTGCGACAGCGAAAGAACTAATGCTCATACTGGAAACATAGTTTTGTGGAGAGATGCCAATAAATTGAAAATCGGATTGGTTGATTTTGACGCTTCAATGGATTTAGATGAGATTTCAAAATCAGAAATGGAAGCTCTTCAGAAAAAAGAATATGAAGATATTATTCAAAGTGTAATATGTGTTACCAGCTTAAGGCAAATTAACGGAAGACTGAACAGAGAAGGCAGTTATTATACAGATTTCAGAGATAAATTCTCTCATGGATTCTCAGAAGGCTATACTTCTACATCAAACACATACTCTTCTGAAATGGACATATCTTTCCTTGATGAACTTTTTGCATTATTAAGAAG
>CAYZEG010000027.1:6332-7569 GCA_964477635.1 Candidatus Woesearchaeota archaeon
ATAAAAAAGAAATTGACATCGAAGATGTCGTTAAAGAAATATATTATTATAAAGATAAATATGAATGTGGGGATGATTATAAAGATAAATATGGTAAAAACGATAAAGATGATTACCGCCTTTCAAAATATTTTATAAGTAAATATTAGTTAATTTTAAATATCTCATCTATTTTTCTTGAATATGAAACAATTTGACCTTAAAAAATTCAGCGAGAAAAGAACTTTGATAGCGGATGTTTTCTCTTCAAAGAAAAAGGAAGTTGAAGTTGCCGGATGGGTTCATAATTCAAGAGAACTTGGAAAAATAAGATTTCTTCTTTTAAGGGATGCAACAGGATTGATTCAGATTACCACGGTAAAGGGAAAAGTTGATGAAAAGATTTTTGATATGATGAACAAAATCACAAGAGAATCGGTTGTTTATGTCAAGGGGAATATTGTTGATTCCAAGCAAGCACCCGGAAGAAGGGAAATAATTCCTGAAGAGATAATAATTTTGAATCACGCAGAAGATTTGCCGATTGATATCCCCTTTAATGATTCCGACAATTCCAAAACGGAAATGCCGAAAAGATTGGATTACCGATTTTTGGATTTTCACAGAAAAAAAACGCAGGCGGTTTTCAAAATTCAAAACACGATTGCAAATTCATTCAGGGAATTTTTTTACAATAAAAAATTTATAGAGATGCAGCCGCCGTGCATAATTTCTTCTTCTTCCGAGGGCGGAACGGATTTGTTTGAAGTTAAATATTTTGAGCAGAAAGCGTATTTGGCTCAATCGCCGCAACTTTACAAGCAAATGATTGCATGTTCCATGGAAAAAACCTTCATGATAACTCCGGTTTGGAGAGCGGAAAAACACAACACGACGAGGCACATAAATGAAATAAGGCAAATGGACATTGAAGTTGCGTTTGCCGACCAGTTTGCAATAATGAAATGGCTTGAAGAGGTAGTGCAATTTATTGTAAAAAAAGTCATGGAGAAAAACAAAGACGAACTTGAAACTCTTGGAATGAAGCTGAAAGTTCCGAAAGGAGTTTATCTTTCTTATGAAGAGGCGATAAAAAAAGTCGGGGGAAAAAGCGGAGAAGATTTCACGCCGGAGCAGGAAAGAAAACTCTGTTCTATGTTTCCGGGAGACATTGTTTTTACTCATTCATGGCCAGCTTCAATAAAACCATTTTACATTATGCCTCGCGACGGAAAAAAAGACGCGAAGCTCAGCGAGG
>CAYZEG010000028.1:0-7521 GCA_964477635.1 Candidatus Woesearchaeota archaeon
AAAAAAGTTAAAAATAAAAAATATTTTTAGTTGCAGACTTCCGCCAGCTTTATGGTCTGCGCGTTTGCAATTTTGCATGTCCATGGATTTCCCGAATTGTCATACGAAACCGTGAAATCTCCAACTTCTTCAGGAGCAAGCGTTCTCTTTGAAGAGGTTACTGTTTTCTCGTTGCTTGAAGTCAAACAAGTGAAAACCGGCTCTGCAGTTATTGAAACAGCTTCCTTGTTTTGCAATTGCACCGTGCAAGTTGCGGATTCGCTTCCGCCTTTACAGGAAGGAGAACCAACAACTAAGTATTGCGCGGCAACCCCAATTGTGCTGCATCCCGAATCCTCTGGAAGAACAACGTTGCCGGTTATTCCAGTTATCGTAGGTTTGAAAAAATAACCAACAGCAAGCGCTATGACTAAAATTGCGACAACAGATGCAAAGATTATTTGCTGACCGTTTTTGTTTTTCATAATTTGCCTCGTGTTTAATTTAAAATCGCAAGCGATTTGATGCTTATATTAAAATTCTCTTATTTTTAAAGGTTTTGAGATAAGATTTATAACTCTCTTTTTCTTTTCTTTCAATAAAAGAGTTCGCGAGTTCGCTCGTTTTCCTTGCAAGCTCGAAAAAGAGGCAAAAATGTCGGCAAAAAATATCAGGGGAGAATTGAAGAACGGTGATTTCAGAGTCGCTATTTTCGGCTCGGCGAGAATAAAAAAGGGCGACCCCATTTATGAAGAAGTGAGGGAGATAGCAAAAAAACTTGGAGAAAGGGGGATTGACCTTGTAACGGGCGGCGGTCCGGGATTGATGGAGGCTGCAAACAAGGGGCATATGGAAGGCAGCAAAAAAACCCGGGCGCACTCAATCGGCGTCGGAATAAAGCTCCCAAAAGAACAGAAATTCAACGAACACCTAAATATTAAAAAAGAATTTCACAGATTTTCGGAAAGGCTTGATACTTTTATGGCATTGTCGCACGCCATTGTCGTCGCTCCCGGCGGAATTGGAACACTTTTAGAATTATTTTACGCTTGGCAACTCGAACAAGTAGAGCATATATGCGACATGCCGATAATTCTTCTTGGAAAACAATGGACTCCGCTGATAAAATGGCTTGAAAGTTATCCTTTGAAAAATAATTTCTTTGAAAGAAGAGATTTGAAACTTTTGTTTCTCGCCGATGATTCAAAAGAAGTGATAAAAATGATTGATCAAGCCCACAAAGAATACAATAAAGGGCATAAAAATTTCTGCATGAATTACGAGAGATACAAGCTGTATTAATTCTGTTTTGGCTTCTTAATTATCTGATCATGTTGGCAAAGAGAAGAACAAATAGTTTATCCTAAAAGATTTTAATTCTTCACAACCAAATCATAAGCGTAGGAATCTTTCCATTCAATTCTGCTGTTGAATCCAACGCAAGTCATGTCATATCTTACTCTGTCGGGAGTTCCTTGAACTTCATAACCTATAAATTCTGTAAGATGCGTCTTTTGTCCGGCAAGAATTTCAGCCGAGAATTTATCGCTCAAAACCGCGCCGTAATATTCCTCAATATTGCACATAACGTCTTCGTTGTAAACTTGATCAAGATAAGTGTAAAGATAATACTTCCCATAGTATTCCTTTCCGCCGGATAAAACAGTTTTATCCAAAACAAACTGGCTTATTTTTTCCGAGTCTTGCGGCAACGCAGTTTCAGAAGCAAGAATATCCCCGCTTAAGTAGAGCTTTGCCTTGAAGCTTGAATACTCAGTCTCCAGCGCTTCTACCGGCGTCGGAGTTTCTTCCAAAACAACCTCTTCAGGAGCATCGCAGACCTCGTCTGCATCAGAATCAAGACAACAAACCTCATCAATTAAAACGCTTGGAGCATTGCATTCATCAACAACATTCCCAGTTGTTTCTGACTTGTTGAAAGAAAACATAATTACGAGTACGGAAAGAACCGCAACCGCAATCAGAATGTAATGTATTCGCCTCATTTTATTTATCAGCCTTTTGCTATTTATAAACTTTATTTTATTGCAGAATAGATTAGTTTTATAAAATATATTCCCCAAAGCATATTATGAAAAAGGTGATTTATCTCTCCGGCGACCATGCGGGATTCAAGCTGAAGAAAAAAATAAAAGATTTTCTAAGAAAAAAAGAATTTGAAATTCAAGATTTTGGACCTTATGTTTACGACGAAAAAGACGATTATCCTGATTTTGCGATTCCAATGGCAAAAGCCGTGAAAAAAGAAAATGTTTTGGGAGTTATATTTGCCGGAAGCGGGGAGGGCGAGGCAATCGCCGTCAACAAATTGAAAGGAATTCGCGCAGGCGTTTATCATGGAAAAAATCTCAAAGTGGTCAAGGCAATGAGGGAGCACAATGACGCAAATATCCTATGCATCGGCGCAAGATTTGTTTCAAAAGAAGAGGCAAAAAAAGCCGTTGAAATCTTTTTGAAAACAAAATTCCTCGGCGGAAAGCATAAAAGAAGAATAAAAAAATTTGAAAGGCTGGGAAGCTGAAGATGTCAAGGGAAATTGAGCACATTAAAAAATACGTTCGCGCGGCGAATTATTTGTCCGCCATTCAGATTTATCTTCAAGATAATTTTCTGCTTAAGAGAAGATTAAATCCGAATGATATAAAACCGAGGCTGCTCGGACATTGGGGAACATGCCCGGGAATAAATTTCGCCTACGCAAATTTGAATAATCTTATAAGAAAGAAAAAATGCGAGATTCTTTTTGTCCTTGGAACGGGGCATGGTTTTCCGGCATTGCAGGCAAATCTTTTCATGGAAGGAACATTGAAGGAATTTTATCCGGAAGCAAAAACAAGCGAGTCTGGAATAAAATATGTTGCAAGAAGTTTCAGCTGGCCTTATGGATTCCCAAGCCATACAAATCCCGGAACGCCCGGGGCAATACTTGAAGGCGGAGAACTTGGGTATGCATTGTCAACTGCATATGGGGCCGCTCTTGACAACAGAGAATTGATTGTTGCATGCATGATTGGCGACGGGGAAGCGGAAACCGGACCGACTGCGGCAGCATGGCACTTGAATAAATTTTTAAATCCGCAAACAGACGGGACGGTTCTTCCGATTCTTCATCTTAACGGATACAAAATTTCCGGACCGACAATTTTCGGAAAAATGGGAAATCATGAACTGGCTGCCTTGTTTGAAGGATACGGCTATGAGCCGATGATTGTTGAGGGCGGCGACGAAAAAATTTACAATGACATGGCATTCGTCTTGGAGAAGGCTTACGAAAAAATAATCCGCATAAAAAGCGATTCCCATACGCATCGGGAAAAGGAAAATCAAAAGTTTCCGATGATAATCCTGAAAACAAAAAAAGGGTGGACTGGAATAAAAGAACTTCACGGCGAAAAGATTGAGGGAAATTATCTTTCGCATCAGGTTGTCGCAAGAGATGCAAAAACAAATCCTGAAGAATTGAAGGCATTGGAAAAGTGGATGAAATCCTACAAATTTTATGAGCTGTTTGACGGAGAAGAATTTGCAAAAGAAGTAACCGGTTTGATTCCCCGCGAAAATTTAAGGATGGGGAAAAACAAGCACGCATACGGATGGAAAATTCACAAGCCGCTGCATTTGCCAAATTTGGAAAAGTTTGCCGAGGCTGTTTCAACACCTGGAAGCGCCAGTTCAAGCAGCATGAGGAGAGTCGGAGAATATTTGAATGAGGTTTTCAGAATGAACCGGAAAAATAAAAATTTTAGGCTGATGTCTCCGGACGAAACATATTCTAACAAACTTGACGCGGTTTTCAAGACGACAAAAAGAGAATTCAACAGGCAAACTGAAAAATGGGAAAAAGACATTGGAAAAAACGGCAGAGTCATTGAGATTTTGAGCGAACACGCGCTTCAGGGACTGGCGCAGGGATACATCATGACCGGGAGGCATAGTGTTTTTGCCTCTTACGAGGCGTTCATTGAAATTGTCAGCAGCATGGTTGACCAATACGCAAAATTTCTCAAGGTTGGAAAAGAAACAAAATGGAGAAAAGACGCGGCATCAATGAATTTTATCCTTACTTCTTCCGGATGGAGGCAAGAGCATAATGGATTTTCCCACCAGAATCCGAGCTTCATCAGCGGGATGCTTGAAAAAAACAACTGCGATGCCAGAATTTATTTTCCGCCGGACGGAAACAGCGCGCTGGCAGTTTTGAAAAAATGCCTTGAATCAAAAGGAAGAATAAATGTCATCGTCGCCGGAAAAACACTTGAGCCGAGATGGATTTCAGTTAAACAAGCCGAGCAAGAATTAAAAAATGGCTTGTCTATTTGGAATTTTGCAAGCGACAAAAATCCAGACATTATTTTTGCAGGAATCGGAGATTACATGACGAAAGAAACTTTGGCGGCGATAGATTATCTCAAAAGGAACACAAAAATAAAAGCGAGATTTGTCAATGTTATTGAATTAACTCCGTTTGGATTTGGCAATGAAACCTGCAAAAGTAAAACAGGAAGTTTTTCAAGTTTCCCTTCTGGAAAAAGCAAAGTTAATTTTGAAAAATATTTCACAAAAGGCAAACCTGTTATTTTTAATTATCATGGATACCCCACCGACATTTATTCTTTTTTGTTTGAACAGGAAAATCACAAGAGATTCAAGGTTCATGGATACATTGAAAACGGCTCAACGACGACGCCATTTGACATGCATGTCAGAAACAAGACAAGCAGATATCATCTTGTAATTGAAGCTCTTGAAATTTTATCAAGGAAAAGGGCCATAAATGAAAAAACTGCGAAGGAATTAATTGAAGATTGCAAGAAGAAGATTGAACAGCATCGAAAATACATAATAAAAAACGGCAAAGATCCGGAGGAAATTGAAAATTGGCGATGGAAAAAATAAAAATTTTAAACCTGAATATTTGGAATTATAATAATTTTGAAGAACGAAAACCAAAGATTGTAAAATTCATAAAAAAACACAATCCAGATATAATTACATTTCAGGAAATAAGAGACGATGTTAGGTTTAATAAAAAAGGGGATAATCAGGCTAAGCAAATAAACCGAGAATTAGGTTACAAATATTATTGTTTCTACTCCGTGTCTGATAAAAGAAAAGAAAGACCAGAAAAATATCAGCATGAATGTGTTGAGGGTTCTGCAATCTTATCAAAATTGCCAATAATAAAAGTTGAAAAAAAGAAATTAAAAAAACATAAGGATGATATTTATAGTTGCGGGAATTTATGTGTAAAAATAAAAGCCAAGAAAATTATTGATATAGTAGTTGTTCATTTTTCTAACAGCAATTATTTTAGTCTGTTGCATTTGCTTGAGACATTAAAATACGTCAATGACAAAAAAATAAATCCAATTATTATCGGAGATTTTAATATGTATGAATCTGATGTTTTGAATAGTTTAACTGAAGATAAATTTGTTAGTTCAATGAAATACAAGAAATATTTATCCTATCCAATTAAAAAATGGACTTTAGATTATGTATTGATACCTAAAAAATATCGGTTTAAATCATTTGAATGTAGCGGAAACGATCTTTCCGACCATAAAGCATTAGTTGCAGAGATTGAGGTAAAATGAAATCTGACAAAAGCTTTCTAATCGCCAACGTTGGGAGCACAAGCAAAAGATATTCCGTATTTTCTGAAAACGGAGAAGAGATTCTGAATGAAAAATTTAAAATTGGAAGCAAGAATTTTGAAAGCACGGCGGAAGTGATTCAATCCGTCATGAGAAAAATAGATTTCATCGCCGTGAGGATTGTAGCGCCGGGGGAATATTTCCAAAAAAGCAGAGTCATCGACGGAGAATTTATGAAAAAAATCCAGGAAGCCGAAAAAATCGCGCCGCTTCATGTTCGCCAAGTTATTTCCGAAATTCGCGAGTTGAGAAAAAATTTTCCAAGAGCGAAAATTTTCGGGATTTCCGACAGTGAATTTCATTCAACTATCCCTGAAAAATCAAGAATTTATGGAATTGATTTTTCCGACACGAAAAAATTCGGAATTTACAGATACGGATATCACGGAATTTCCGCCAAATCAACTCTAAAAAAAATTCCAAAATACAAAAGAATTATTGTTTGTCATCTTGGCGGCGGTTCAAGTGTGACTGCGGTTTTGAATGGAAAAAGCATTGACACAAGCATGGGATTTTCTCCGCTGAGCGGACTGATTGGAACGACAAGGGCGGGAGACATTGACTTTCAGGCGATAAAATATCTCGCGGCAAAAAAGAAAATGAATTTTCATGAAATGGAAAATTACCTTAATTTTGATTCCGGTTTTGTAGGTTTGTGCGGAGAATGGGATTTCAAAAAAATAACCGAGAGATACAACAAAGGAGACAAAAGAGCGAAGCTTGCAGTTGATTTTTTCACGGACAAAATAAAAAAACAAATCGGCTCCTACGTCGCCGCGATGAACGGCGTTGACGCAATTATTTTTACTGGAGCAATCGGCTTCGGCTCTCCTTTCGCGAGAAAAAAAATCTGCGAAAATCTTGATTTGATAAAAAAAGCCAAAATTCTTTTCTTGGAATCCAACGAGGAAAGACAGATGCTGGAAGAAATGAGGAAGTTAATTTGAAAAATTAAATGGATTTGTCGCTTTCCACAAGCCTTTCCCGGACATATTCTCCGTCAACCCTCTTCAAAAAAATGTCTCCTTTTGTGGTGTCATAATGCTCCGGGTCTTTGCCATTAAGCAGAATTTCCGAAGGAAGCGGTTTAGGTATTCCGGTAAAATATTCCCCGATTTCCCTAATAGTTCCCGGAATAAATTCGTAGCCTGCAAGCAAATCAAAATTTCCATCCTTGTCAAAATCCCAAGCCATGTAAACCCCCTTCTTTCCATTATTATCCCATCCCGCATCAAGTGCTGGAATATATTTTGATTTAGTTTTTTCAACCAAATCTAATATTTCAGCGTCAGTTATTTCTTTTTTAAATTCCACCGCAAAAATCGGAGAAGACAAAGCCAACGCTAAAGAACCGACCAATGCGCGTTTTGCCAACTTCTGCGATAAGGAAACCATTGCTATTTCAGTAAAAAATTCATAAATCATTTGTATAAATAGTTTTGCATTATGGGGGAATTTAAATTAAAATCTTCGTTGCCACATTTTTACTTCGTTTAAAATGCGGGTAGAAGGGTTCAACCTGAGGAGAACCAAGGTTCTCCTTACACTAACCTCTCCTTTGATTTAAACGCATTTGTCCAAAGCCGCGCTATTTCGCTTCGCTCAATAGCGAATGCAGGTGGAAGGGTTCGAACCTTCGCAGGCACTAAGCCACTAGATCTTAAGTCTAGCCCGTTTGACCACTCCGGCACACCCGCGCAAATGGAGAAGAAAGAAAGAGGTTAAAAACTTTTATAAACCAATTTTCCAAACTCTTGTAATGGCGAAAGAAAGCTCACTTGACAAAATTAAACGTTTAGTTTCGACGCAGGAAAATATTAGAAATGTAGCGACGAGCGCACACATTCACCATGGAAAAACTGCT
>CAYZEG010000029.1:0-7502 GCA_964477635.1 Candidatus Woesearchaeota archaeon
CCCCCCCAACCCGCCTCATAGAAGTCAAAGTAATAACTTGAAATCAGAAATTGTGTTTTATAATAAATATCGCCCCGTTTTTTCCATTATCAATTATTTTATCAGCGAAGAACCTTAACGAAGTTTGGTTCGTAGCAACTAATAAGCGAGTGGAGTGAGCTAATTTCTAACATTAGAATTATTATATTTAAATTTCATTTTCCCATCTTTAATTTCAACGCAAGTATCTTGAAGAAACACTTCAATGTCCTCTAAACTAAATTTATCCGGATTGTCCAACATTATTTGATAACCTACAGCAGACCTTTTTCCAAATAATTCTATAGTCAAATCTTTGTAAATTTTAGCCACGAAAACATCAAGACAACATATTTAAAAATCTTTATCTAATGTATTTGTATCCCCCTGTAGCTCAGTGGTAGAGCGCTTGGCTGTAGAAATCTAACGCGGACGTTCCTGACGCCGACAACGGCGGAGTCGGTTTGGTAACAAACCTTCTAAGGATGAGAATGAAGCGTGAAAAGCCGGAATTTTAACTGGGTTGTGTTCGCAGAACCCGAGAGATCCCAGGTTCAAATCCTGGCGAGGGGATTTTATGTTTATAGAAAATAAAAATTCAAAATCCTATGTTAACTAAATCAAATTATCTTTCCGGTTTGCAATGTGCAAGATTGTTATGGATTAATAAGAATGATAAATCAAAGATTCCAGAGCCAACAGAAATGGAGAAGGCTAAATTTAATGAAGGATATTTGGTTGAAGAACTCGCCCAAAGCATTTTCACAGAAAAAATAGACTTGTCTGAATTAGATTTTAATGAGCAAATAGAAAAGACAAAAGAGCTTTTGGAGAAAAGAGTCCCTTTATTTCAAGCAAGCTTCTTGATTGATGATTTATATTCAAGAGCAGATATTCTTTTTCCAGTAGAAGATGATAAATGGGATATTATAGAAATTAAAAGTTCAACGAAAGTCAAAGATATTCATCTTGATGATTTGTCATTTCAAAAATATGTTTATGAAAAATCTGGATTAAATATAAGGAAATGCATTGTAATGCATGTTAATCCAGAATATGTGCGACAAGGGAACCTTGAACCTAAAGAATTTCTAATGCAAACAGACGCTTCCGAAAAAGTGGAAGAAGTAAGTTTGGGAATTAAAGAAAGAACTGAGAACATGTTGGAGATAATTAAAGGAGAATGCCCTGATTTTTTAATTGACGATTTGATAACAATTGAATATGATAATTTTGTTAAGGATGAATTCTTGGAATCTTTCCCTGAAAACAATATCTTTCAATTTTGTCGTATGCTAACGAGAAAAAAGGTTGAACTTTACAAAGATGGAGTTATCAGAATGGAAGATGTTCCAGATTCTGTTAAATTAAATGATAAACAAAAGATACAAAAATTACTTGCTAAAATAGGTGGGAAACATATTGATAAAAAACAAATTAAAAGCTTCTTAGATAATTTACATTATCCTCTTTATTATTTGGATTTTGAAACAATAAACACAGCTATCCCAAAATTTGACAACTCCAAACCCTATCAGCAAATTCCTTTTCAATTTAGTTTGCACATACAAGAAAAACCTGAAGGGGAATTAAGGCATATTGTATTCTTAGCTGATGGGACAAGCGACCCAAGACCTAAATTTCTTCAGGCATTAAAAGATAATTTGGGAGATAAGGGAGATATTTTGGTTTATAATCAACCTTTTGAGAAAATGGTTTTAAGGCAAGGGATTGAGTTTTTTCAAGAATTCTCGGAATGGCATGATAAGAATATTCTGCCAAGAATTAAAGATTTAATGGATGTATTTAATAAATTCTATTATTATGACCCAAGGCAAAAAGGTTCTGTGAGCATAAAATATGTCCTCCCGCTCCTTTCAGATTTGAGTTACGACGAATTAGAAATACGCAAGGGAGATGTTGCGAGTTATGAATTTGCAAGAGTAACTTATGGAAATGTTTCTGATGAAGAAAGGCGAAGAGTTAGACGAGCATTAGAAAAATATTGTAAACTAGATACTCTGGCTGAAGTTGAAATTGTAAAGGGACTTCGGGAAGTTGCGAAATGAATGAATTTTATTGTGGGTGTGAGGGAAGATAATGGAAAAATTTAAAAATGACGAAAGGGAGATTACTTATGAAATTTGAAGCAGAAAATAAGAAAATTGAAGAAATTCTTTTTTCGTCTAATTTATCTTATAAAATTCCTGCATATCAAAGACCATATACTTGGAATACCGAACATTTAGAAGATTTTTTGGAGTGATCTAAGTAATTCGGAAGATACCTATTTTCTAGGTTCATTTATTTTTAATTTTAGTGATCAAAAAGAAGGATATATTGAAGTTGTTGATGGGCAACAGAGACTTATTACTATCTCAATTGCATTATCTGTTTTGAGAGATATAGCTAATTCAATTGGAGACCAAGAAATGGGCACTCGTATTCAGAAAAAGGCCTTGGTTTTTGAAGATTTAAGGGGAAAAGAAAGACCTCGCGTAATACCCTCAGATTCCCTAATAAATTATCTAAATTCTACTATATTTAATACTAAATGTGATTTTTTGAACAACGAGCCAGATAGCGAAGAGGAAAGACTTATAGAAAAAAATTATTCTTTTTTGAAAGAAAAGATCGAAACAGAACTTCTTAACAAGGGCGGTGCCGATTCAAAATTGGAATATCTTCAGGAATTATTTGAAAAAATAGCAAAATTAGAAGTAATATGGATAAAAATTGAGGATGAAGAGGCTGCCTACGAAGTTTTTGAAACTGTTAATGATCGTGGGGCGGAATTATCAATTGCAGATCTACTTAAGAATTTAATATTTAAGAAATTGAAAGCCCTTGGAAAAGACATTGATTATTTTAAAGATAGATGGAAGAATATAGAGGAAAATATCTCAAAACAAAATATTGATATGAAAAAATTTTTTAGGCATTTTTGGCTATCAAAATATTCTTTTGTAACAGAAAAAAAACTTTTTAAAGAAATAAAAAAGACCCTAACAAAAGATAAAGATTACATTGAACTCTTGGAA
Source organism: Candidatus Woesearchaeota archaeon (assembly GCA_964477635.1). Classification (GTDB taxonomy): domain Archaea; phylum Nanobdellota; class Nanobdellia; order Pacearchaeales; family GW2011-AR1; genus JACQLK01. The sequence goes on from CAYZEG010000029.1 coordinate 3,060, forward strand.
GAACTTGTATCTGCATCAGATGATTATGGGATGTTACTAAAAGGTTCTTATGATGATTGGATAGAAAAAGAAGATGGGGATAAAATATATGACTGTTTGAGGGGGATCAGAGCAATGAAAGTGGTGCAGTGTCATAGTCTTTTTTTATCCTCTTTAAGAAACTTAAAAAAAATAAATAAAAAACCTTTTAAAGTCTTTAAGTTAATAGAAAATTTTAGTTTTTTATATTCTATAGTTGGAAAGCAACCTAGTAATAAATTAGAAAAAATTTATTCAAATTATTCCAGACAATTAGAAAAAGAAACGAAAAAAATAGATAAACATACATTAAGCAATATAGATAGAATCTTAACTAATTTGGAAAATGAATTAAGATCATTAAAACCAACAATTGAGCATCTAGGGAATAACTTTAAAAATATTACATATTCTGCTAATAATATATTATTAATTGCGTATATTTTAGAGAAGATTAATAGTATATTTGAATCTGGAGAACATAAGATTAATTTTGAGTCAATTAATATAGAACATTTTTTACCCCGCAACCCTAATAAAGATTGGAACATCACAAAAGAAGAGAGTAAGGATTTTGTGAATAATATTGGTAATTTGACAATTCTTCTTGATAGAATAAATAAAAAAGCAGGAAATAAAGGTCCAAAAGAAAAGTGTGAAATATTGAAGAAGTCAGATATTCATTTAACCAAGCAATTAGTGGAAAATATTGAACGATCACAATATCGTTGGGGAAAAGAAGAAATTGAGAAAAGGCAGAAAGATCTTATCAATTTAGCCCTCGAGAAAGTTTGGATTTATTGAAGAGAAAATAAATAACTCCCCCTCTCCCTCACCCAACCTTCCCTTCCCACTTCTTATTCCACCGTAACACTCTTCGCCAAATTCCTCGGCTTGTCCACATCAATTCCTTTCAAATCGGCGATGTGATATGCAAGAAGTTGCAGAATTATGACGTTAACGACGGGAGAAAGCAGGCTGTTTGTTTTTGGAACGATGAAAACTTTCTCGGCGATTTTTTCCAACCTTTCATCCCTTTCATTTGCTATCGCGATTATTCTTCCGCCTCTCGCCCGAACTTCTTCAATGTTGCTCAAAGTTTTTTCATAATTTTCATCCTTTGAAGCAATGAAAATCACAGGCATGTTTTCATCAACAAGTGCAATCGGTCCATGCTTCATTTCCGCGGCAGGATAACCCTCGGCATGGATGTAAGAAATTTCTTTTAATTTCAACGCGCCCTCAAGTGCAACCGGAAAATTTATTCCTCTGCCGAGATAAAGAAAATTTCTGGAATCTTTGAATGATTCGGCGACTTTTCTGATTTCTTCCGACATTGAAAGAACCGTTCTTATTTTCTCATGCAAGGAATTCATTTCATCAAGAAGTTCATTGTCAATCGGCATGCCTTTCTTCTGTCTTATGAACATTGCAAGAAGCAAAATTGCAAAAATTTGGCTCGTGAATGCTTTCGTTGAGGCGACGCCGATTTCCGGACCTGCGTGGAGATAAATTCCTGAATTTACTTCTCTTGATATCGTGGAACCGACGACGTTTATTATCCCCATGACATTCGCGCTTTTTGATTTGGCTTCTTTCAGCGCGGCGAGAGTGTCTGCAGTTTCGCCGGATTGCGATATCGCGACAACGATATCATTTTTTCCGACAATTGGATTCCTGTATCTGAATTCTGAAGCATAATCAACCTCAACGGGAATTCCCGTAAGTTTTTCAATTATGTATTTTCCTATTAAACCGGAATGCCAGCTCGTTCCGCACGCAACAATTATTATCTTATTCAAGGAATCAAAATCCAATGTCAGTTTTATTTTTCCGTCCTTTATTCTTCCGCGAAGAACGTTCATTATTGTCTCCGGTTGCTCAAAAATTTCTTTCATCATGAAATGCTTAAATCCTGATTTTTCTATTTGCTCAATTTCCCATTTTATGTCGTAAACTTTCTTGCTGACATTGTTTCCGCTGAAATCTTTTATTGAATATCCGTCTTTCTGAATGACCGCTATCTCATCATCATTAAGATAGACAACCCTTTTTGTGTGTTCTATTATTCCTGCGGCGTCAGAAGATACAAACATCTCATTTTTTCCAACTCCGATAATCAAGGGCGAGCCTTTTTTTGCGACGACAATTTTATTTTCATTCTTGTGAATTACCGCAATGCCGAAGGCGCCTTCCATAGATTTAATGGAATTTGTCACGGCTTCTTCAAGATTTCCGGAATAAAATTTTTCAATCAAGTGCGCAATTATCTCGGAGTCTGTTTCGGAAATTATTTTATGCCCTTCTTTTTCAAGAAGAATTTTAAGGAGATGAAAATTTTCTATTATTCCGTTGTGAACTATCGCGATTTCATTTTTGCAGTCGAGATGGGGATGCGCATTTCTCTCGCTTGGCTCGCCGTGGGTTGCCCATCTTGTGTGCGCTATCCCAAAATTTCCAGAAAGATTTTTTGATTCAATCTCTTTTTCAAAATCGGAAATTTTCCCCTTTTTCCTGAAAAACGACATTGTTTTTCCGTCGGAGACGCAAATTCCCGCGCTGTCATATCCCCTGTATTCTAGTTTTTTCAATCCGCCGACAAGAACATCGCCGATTTTTTTATCACCTATGTACCCGATAATTCCGCACATCTTAAAGGCATGCAGATTTTGTTTTTAAGATTTCTGAAACTTAAGTGCATCTATTAGTTTTTGTTTCTTCGGGGGCAGAAGCAGAATGATAATGTAAAAACCGCCGGGGGTCATAATAATGCGCGTGAAATTTTTTCTCAATTATATATCCTAATATCGGCGAAAAATCCTGCCAAAGGCGGATTTGTAGCAATGCATAAGCGAGCCGAAGGCGAGCAGATTATATTAAATCTGTCGTTGCGTTTCACAATCCTTAAAAATTTCTAATTTATGTTGCTTAATGATGCAGAATCCAAAATCATGCCCCATTGAACCGATAAAAATTATGAAAGACCGAAAAATGATATTTACCGATGAAATAAAATTTCCATGGCGTCAGGACAAACGGGGATATTTTCTTATAAAGATTGGAAATGGAAAAATTCATTGCGGTTTTGTAAATAATAATCACGAAATGCTTGTGGAATTTGTCGGCTCAAATCCCGACGGGATAATAAAGGAAATTGCAAGAAGAAAGCTTTGCGACTTGGAGCATATGGGATATTTGGCCTCGGAACTGACAATTGCCTGCGATTGTTTGAAGAACGGGAAAAAGTATGTACAAAGATGAGTTTATAAATATTTTCCGTCGGTGTTTTTATAAAATTTTTTTCAGAAGCATTTATAAATAAAAGTTTTTTTACAGAAAAAAGGAAACAAGTTTCCGGAAGTAAAAAGAAAGAAGGCTTTTGGCTCTTTCACTCGGACAGATTAGTAAAAAAGAAAAACTAAATTAAAAGAGGTAAGATGAAAAAAATTGCGGAGAAATTTGAGGAAGAAGAAATGGATGATCTCGACGAGGAAATTGACGATATCTTCGGCGAAGAAGAGGAATTCTAATTTTGTTTTTTTATTTTAAGAATTGCCTCATTGTTTTTTTATCCTTGCCGAATTTGTAATAGAAACGTCAAAGCTATTTTTTTAAATCAAGGATAATTTGATTATTATCTTTGTCAAGCTCGTCGAAGCTTGAGTTGAGTAATACTTTTATTTCGTCAATGTTAATGCTTGAAACAAAAATGTTTCCAAGATTTATTGTTACGCCGTATCCTATTTTCATGTCGTTGACTTCAACTTGCTTCAGTTCTTTTTCATCGGCATAAATTATTATTTTTGATTTAACGGCGTTCTTCAACCCGTTGTTTCTTATGCTCAGATTCAAATCAAGATATCTTCCATGCATTTTTGCTGAAGCGTTTTCGAAGGACAAATCTGCTTTTGAATCAACGGAATAAAGATTGTTTATCGCACCCATAATATCGTCGCCGACTGTTTGTCCGCATCTGCTCACCTCGTACATTATATTATTCTTATTTTTGGAATGTCCAAAACCCATTGCGTGCAGGAGCTCGTGAATTGCGACATTTGGATTTTCGCAATCTGAATTTCTAAGCAAAAGAATTCCCCCGTGCGAAATCACGTTGAAATTTTCCGTCTTGGTTATGTTCGTCGGTCCGCCTTCTCCCGCAATGAAGAAATTTTCCTCAACTTTTATTGTGTCTTCACAGACAATGGAAATCTCCTCGTTTCCAATTACAGGGTAAAAATCAACAATTGTCAAATCTTCAATTTTCCCGAACGTGCTTTCCATGTCCGCATTCTTTTGCAAATTGCATGAATCGTCAATTTTGTATGAAATTCTTTTGTCCGGATATCTCATATTTTCGTAAAATTGCATGCCTTCTTCGGAAGCGCTGAAGTTGTAATTTTTCGGCGTCGTATCCAGTTGCGGAAC
>CAYZEG010000030.1:0-634 GCA_964477635.1 Candidatus Woesearchaeota archaeon
TATGATGAATCGTGCTGCTTATGGAGGAGCTGTTTCTTTGGACCAATTTGAAGAAACTTTGTACAAGATAGAAGGCGAAGATTTATATCTCATTGCAACTGCAGAACATCCCCTTGATGAAATGCATTCTGGAGAAGTTTTAAGCAAATCGTCACTTCCTTTGGTTTACGCGGGAATAAGTCCTTGTTTTAGAAAAGAAGCGGGAAGCCACGGAAAAGACACAAAGGGAATTTTCAGGGTCCATCAATTTGACAAGGTGGAACAGTTTGTGATTTGTGAGCCGAAAGATTCGTACAAATGGATGGAGAAATTTTTGAAAAATTCCGAAGAATTTTTTCAAGCTTTGGAAATTCCTTATCGCGTCGTGAATGTTTGTTCGGGAGATATCTCAAAGAGGGATGCTAAACAATATGACATAGAAGCATGGATGCCTGTTCAAAATGCTTATAGAGAAGTTGTAACTTGCGATAACTGCACAAATTGGGTTTCAATGAGGTCAAATATAAAATTTGAAGATAAAGGAGTTAGAAATTTTGTTCATACTGTTGATTGCACATTGGTTGCAAATCCCCGGGCTTTGGTTGCAATCCTTGAAAACAACCAGCAAAAAGACGGAAGCGTGAAAATTCCGAAG
>CAYZEG010000030.1:644-7432 GCA_964477635.1 Candidatus Woesearchaeota archaeon
AGATTTGGGCGACTTGAAATATGAGCAAGTTGATATTGAAGCATGGAGTTCAAGACAAAAAAAATATTTTGAAGTCGGAAGCTGTTCAAATCTCACTGATGCTCAGGCAAGAAAACTTGGGATTTCTACGAGGATAAAGGGGGAGAGAATCGTCCCACATACTTTGAATAATACTGCGATTGCAACTTCCCGCGCTTTGGTTGCAATTTTGGAAAACAACCAGCAGAAAGACGGCTCGGTAAAAATTCCTAAAGCCCTTTGGAAATATGCCGGATTCAAGGAAATCAAAGCGAAGAAAGTTTTGAAAAATGAAAATAAGAAATTTTCAAGTTTCCCTCATAAATCTCAGGAAAAAGAAAAATGAATTTATTAGATAATTTCGCTCCTCTCGGAGCAATGAGGTTCAATTTAATTTCTTGCTCCGACTGCGGCACGAAACATATTTCCACTGAAGGAACTGACAATGCCTATCGTTGCGGCAATCGCAAATGCAGAAAAGATTTGATGGTGGAAAATCAAACCATATACGATGTTCTGGAGAGCGAGCTGATTGAGTTTTTGCAAAAAAATTATAAAGGTAAAAGCATCGGAAGCAGAAATGAGCCTTGAGAATATATTTTTGAGTTCTGAACTGCAGAGCAAACTTAGAAGACAGGCAAATTTTATTTCAAATTTAGTTCCGGGAGAATTATACAAAACTAAAGAGGTTGAATGCTGTCTTGAATATGCCAATCGCGAGAGAAATGGCCCAAGAACTGTTGCAATTTATTCAGATGAAAATGGAAATCAATATTCTTTTTTGAAGTTGCGAAATAAAAGAGAATTGATGAAATATCTTAATTCTGCCCTACCCACCCACCCAAGAAAAGAAGAGTGCTAATGCAAAAACCGAAAATTGTGTTTTATAATGAATTGACGTAAATTTCCACCATTGACAATTTTTTAAGAGAAAAGATAAATTTATCAATATATTTCCAATAGATATTCCATGAAAAAGAGAATGAAAAATAGAAGAAGAAAGTCAAATCTTGGAAAATTTTTTTTGCTTGATGAGGAAAGAACAATCGGGGCAATTGTGCTATGGATTTTTGCTGTTGTTGCCCATAATGCAATATTTGGATTTTACATGATTGAAGAGCCTTTTTTCTTTACATTGGCCGTTATCATTATTCCTGCTTATCTTATTGCTTCAATAATTTACACTTTGCTTTTATGCAAACATAAAAAATAAAATGCCGTCAAAATTGGAAAGATGCGTGAAAGCCGTCAAGGCGAAAGGCTCTGCGTACAATCCTTGGGCCGTTTGCAAGGCTGTTTTGGGAAGAAAGAAGAAATCTAGGAAGAAGAAAGGGAAAAAGAAATAAATACGCTCACCATTCGGCTCGCTTAATTGCTACGAACCAAACTTCGTTAAGGTTCTCCGCTAAAAAGGAATTTATAATGAGAAAAATTTGACAGCGTTTAATCAATTATATCGTGGCTGATTTCAATTTATCATTTTGCTTTTATTGGTGGGAATAGACAATTATATTTTCGCTTTTCTCAGCAAATTTGCATTCGTAACAACAGTTATTGATGATAATGCCATTGCGATTTCTGCGATGACTGGATGAAGCAATCCTGCAACCGCAAGAGGGATTGCAATTGTGTTGTATGCAAAAGCCCAGAAAAGATTTTGTTTTATTTTACTAAAAGTTTTCTTTGAGAGATTTATTGCCTGAACAACTCCGATGAGGGAGCCCTTGACTAAAACGATGTCTCCGGATTCTATTGCTATGTCTGTTCCGGTTCCCATGGCAATTCCGACATTGCTTTGCTTCAGCGCAGGAGCGTCATTTATTCCGTCGCCGACGAATGCAACCATTCCGTCTTTTTGCATTTCCCTAACTTTTTTTTCTTTGTCTTCAGGAAGAACGTTTGCCAGCACTTCTGATATTCCAACTTCATTTGCAATTGTTTTTGCCGTTCTTTCGTTGTCTCCCGTTATCATGACCGTTTTGTAGCCATTTATTTTCAAGATGGCAATCGCCTCCACCGAATCTTCTTTTATGGCATCTGCAACTCCGATGACTCCAAGAATTTCTCCGCTTTCAGAAACAATCATCGTCGTGCAGCCCGAATTTTCAAAACTTTCAATTGTTCCTTCAAATTCCTTAAGTGAAATTTTTCTTTCCTTCATCAATGCCGGATTTCCAATCAGAATATTTTTTCTTCCGATGTATCCCTCGATGCCCCTGCCCCTTAAAACTCGAAATCCTTTAATCTCCTTATATTTTTTCAGATTTGCCTTTTCAACAATCGCTTTTGCAATCGGATGCTCGCTATTTTTTTCAAGAGAGGCGGCGACTTCAAGAAGATAATTTTCCTTGACTTTTCCGGCGGTTTTTATTTTTCTAACTTCGGGTTTTCCCTTTGTTATTGTTCCTGTTTTGTCAAACATAACTATTTTTATTTCTTTCATGGTTTGTATTGCTTCTCCCTTTCTTATCAAGATTCCGCGTTTTGCCCCCATTCCTGAGCCGACCATTAATGCCGTCGGCGTTGCCAAACCCAAAGCGCAAGGACAGGCAATAACCAAAACTGAGATTGCAATTCCCAAAGCTCTGCTCAAATCGGAAGTGAAATAAAACCAATTTATGAATGAAACAATTGAAATTACAAGAATCGCCGGAACAAATATTCCAGTTATTTTGTCTGCCATTTCTTGTATTGGAACCTTGGTTCCCTGCGCATTTTCAACCAAGTCAATAATATGCGCGAGGAATGTGTCTTTCCCGACTTTTGCAGCCTTAACATATAAAATGCCGTCTTGATTTATCGTCGCTCCAATCACGGAATCTTTCACATTTTTATCCACCGGAAGGCTTTCTCCAGTAATCATAGATTCATCGACGCTGCTGAAACCTTTTATAACAATTCCATCTGTTGGGATTTTTTCTCCCGGCTTTACAATCATCACGTCGCCAATTTTTATTTCAGAAATTGGAATTTCAATTTCTTCTTTTCCCCTTAAAACTCTTGCGTTTTTTGCTCCAAGCTCAAGAAGTTTTTTTATCTCTTGGGAAGCTCTTCCTCTTGCAACGGCTTCAACATATTTCCCAGTGATGAAGAAAGCCATAATCATCGCGGAGACTCCCGAATAATCTGCGACGATTCCGAAATAACTGAAAATTCCCGTGAGCCAAGCGATAATTGTTCCGAGGGCAATCAAAGAATCCATATTGAAATACAAACTTAGAAATCCCCTCAAACCGCCCCGAAGAGTTTCATATCCGAAGATAAAAACGACCGGAAAAGCCATTGCAAGCAAAATCCATGAAGAGTAAACTTCCGGTAAAATCATGAATCCAAAAATTCTTTCGGAAAGCATTATCAGGGCAATTGGGATTGCAAGAATCCAAGACCAAACCATTTTCTTTTTCCAATCTCTTATTTCAGCGTCTTCCACAGGTTCGTCATGGTGATGGGAATCTTCAGTTTTCATCATATGATGCTCGTCGTGTTGTGAGTGGTTCATATTATTCCCCCTCAATTCCCGTCAATTTATATCCTGTTCTTGCAACTGCTTTTTCAAGTTCTTCATCCTTGATGGAATCTTCGGCTTCAACAAAACCTTTTTTTGTCATTAAACTTACAACGGCATTTTTTACGCCGGGGGTTTTTTTCAAGCTTCTTTCTATATTCATGGCGCAAGAGGCGCAATGCATTCCGCTAATTGTTAATTTTAATTTTTTCATTTTTACTTCCAAATTTTTATTGCATGTTTAGTTATGTCTAAATTGCATGATTTATGTTTTTTGCACCATTCTTCGCACTTTTTCGCCATGTTTTTAGTTTTATAAATCCAGCCGCACTTTTCACACTTGTAAACTATATCTCCTTCAAAATTTTCTTCCTTGACCATTATATTCTCCTTTGTGGATTTTGCAGCTGCTTAATAAGCCAGACTATAAATAAAATCAATGCCACAAAAATTAAAGCCATAAACAGCCAGCCGAAAATCCACATTCCCGAAAAGCCGTAATTTCCCATCATTCCACCATAGCCGAATCCCGTCATTCCAAAACCGCCAAATAAAAAAATAATCAATGCGGCAATTATTATCCATGCCAAAGTATTATCTTGTTTTTTCATTTTCATTTTATTCAACCACAAGAGTTCCGGTTCCCATGCCCATTGAACACGCGAAACGGAAGCTTCCTTTTTTAGTTGGCGTGAATTCAACATAATCACTCGGCGTCTTTAAATATTTTGCAACACCAAAATCTCGGATTGTAAAACTTCTTAAACATCCAGAAACAGACGAATCAAGGTAAATTCTCACCGGCTTTCCGGATTGAACTGTTACAGTATTTGGATAATAATTAAAATTTTTCATTCCGATTACGACTTTTTGAAATTCTCCATTTTGCGTTTCTGCAGAGATATTTGAAATGGACGAATTTCCCTTTAACATAAAAAATGCCGCAGATAAAATCAGCAAGGTGATCAGCGTGAAATATGCTGTTGACTTTTTTATTCTTATTGCTTCGCTCATTGGAACAGCGCGCTCCTTGATCCGAAGACCATTACTAAGATGGTGACTGTTGTAAGAAAGATGCTCCAGAATATTATAAAGAATTCGCTGTCTTTGTGCCTTCTCTCTCCGCCGCGAGTTTCGGTGTAAATCATGTAATTTAATCCAAGAAGAATTGCTGAAGAAATCAAGAAGACTATTATTCCCATCAATTTTAGGTTGTCATTTAACATCATCATGCTCGTCATTGCGCCCATCAATCCACCCATAAATCCCGCCATCATTCCTTCAAGCGTCCCCATTATGCCACAGCATTTTCCATTCCAAACTCCGAACAAAATACCGACGGAAACTCCAAATAAGCTTCCAATGAATATTCCATTTGTTCCTCCGACGAAAAATCCTGAAAGGAAACCCGAGATCATCCCAATTGTCATTCCAATCATCATTCCAGACATGCATTGAAATTCTTTGTATGCTCTAACATGTCTTACTGAGGGAAGAATTAATGCATAAGTTAAAATTGAAAAGAAAAGGAAGAATCCATATTTTGGAATGAAATCCGTCACGTTTTTCAGGCTCATGAAATAAAAAATCGCGAGAATTCCGAATGAAGAAAGCAGAGAAACCAAAATGGTTTTTGGGAGCTCGCTTTCAACTTCGCCGCTTCCCATTGATTTTAAAAAATGGCTAAAACTCATGATTAAATCAGAAATGTAGAATATATAAGCGCTTTTGTGAAACTAGTTTCATTTTGTTATGCGATATATTCTTCAATTTTTTATTATATCTTCCATCTTCATTTTTTTGCTTCTGTTTTTTCTTTTCTTATTTTAAAATTTAAAAAATAATAAAAAATAAATCTTTTATTTATATTCCATCCAATATTTGCTGGAAGGTGCTGAAGGGATATGCCCCTGAAAGAGGAATTCCTTCCTTGTCTCCTGATTTCATTACAACAAAGAACGGCGTTCCTTGTCCTCCAGCGACTGTTGCGTCATTTATGTCCTTTGCAATTTCATTTTTATATTTTCCCGAATCCAAACATGAAGAAATATCATACCCAATTTCCTGTGCCCATTTCTTCAATTCTACCGCGCCAAATTGTGCCGTCCCCTTCACAGGACCTGTTATCGGGTCTCCACCATCAAGTATGTTTCCTTCTTGGAAGATTTTATCGTGCATTTTAAAATATGCCTCGTCGCCGCCCTTCTCTCTCACGCAATTAGCAGCTTCCGCCGCTGGAACAGCCGCAGGATGAATGCTCGTCAACGGAAAATCTCTGTAAACAAATTTCACTTTTCCCGTATCAATGTATTCCGATTTTACCTGTGGAAAAGTTTCTGTCCAGAATTTTCTGCAAAATGGACATTGATAGTCCGAAAATTCAATTACGGTGATTGGTGCATTTTCATCTCCAAGAACAGGATCATCATCGGTGCTCGCCTTAACAATCGAAGGTTGCGTATCCGGCTGCTGTTGAACAACATTTCCATTACTATTTCCGGTTGCTGTAGGAAAATTATTTCCAGTAAAAACAAAAAATCCTCCGATAACTACGACCGCAATTAGAAGGAACGTTGAATATTTCCACAAATCGCTTTTCTTTATCGTTATTGTTTTTTCTTCACCCATATTATTTTACCTCCTTTCAATTTCAATTTTTCATTTTTCCGTAACGGAGTGTCAATTTCGCATGCGATTCCTTTGTGCACGTCTCTTGATATTTTAAAAATAGAAAATCCAAGAATTCCAATCGCCAAAAAAAAAATTTCCAATCCTTTAAAAGGCAGCAACGCCAAGGCGGCGGCGCCAACCCCAAAAAGGGAAATCAAGCCGATTCCGCATGCGGCGCATCCCGGAACAAGAATTCCAAGGAAAATTCCCGCGGTTGCAAATATTCCAATGCCTCCATCAACATTCTTTATAATAATTGTTCTATACATAATCAGACTGAACAATATTCCCAGTAAAACGCTTATGGAAATCAAGCCGATGAATGAGCTGAAAAGGATTGTGTCTTTAAATCCTAAAAAAAGATTTAAAAAAAATTTAAATGCCTGAAATAATCCATTTTCTTTAAAAAAATAAATAATCAAAGATAAATTTGCTATCAGAACATTTATTGAATAAAAGACTAAGCCAATTACAGTAGCCAAAGTAAGATATTTCCAATTGCCAAATACATTTTTCCATACGGAAGATATTTCTTTAATCTCTTTTTTTATTTTCATGATTTATACAAGAAAAAAATATATATAACTTTTAGGGT
>CAYZEG010000031.1:0-3344 GCA_964477635.1 Candidatus Woesearchaeota archaeon
ATTAAAAATAGCTGATTTGGAGGTAATAGAAATTTAAAATGCTTAAAATACAAAATCTAAGTGTGAAAGTGGAAGGAAAGGAAATAATAAAAGATTTGAATCTAAAATTGGAGAAGGGAAAAGTTTATGCCTTGATGGGTCCTAACGGCTCCGGAAAATCCACTCTTGCGCAGGTTTTGATGGGAAATCCAAAGTATGAATTTTCCGGAAAAATATTTCTTGATGGCGGAGATATCTCAAGTTTAACGCCGAATGAAAAGGCAAAAAAAGGATTGTTTTTGTCTTTCCAATATCCGGTTGAAATTCCGGGCGTTACTATTTCAAGCTTTTTGCGAACAGCACATGGTTCCAATACCGGGAAGAAGCAGAATATTTTGGAGTTTTATAATTCGCTTAAAAAACAGGCGGCTAAAATAGGTATGAATGAATCCTTTTTGTCAAGACATCTAAATTCCGGATTTTCGGGGGGAGAAAAGAAAAAGGCGGAGATTTTGCAAATGCTTGTCCTAAATCCAAAAGTTGCAATCCTTGATGAAACCGATTCCGGCTTGGACATTGATTCTTTGAAAACCATTGCCGACGGAATAAATAATTTTATCAGCAAGGATAAAATAGTCCTTATTATAACGCATTACAAACGAATGCTTGAATACATCAAACCGGACAAAATATTTATAATCAAGAAAGGGCAGATTGTCAAGGAAGGCGGGGAAGATTTGATTGAAGAAATTGAAAAAACCGGCTTCGAGAAAATATAATTTGCTCCGTAGGAACGGGAAAAATGATAAAAATATTTGAGTCTGAAGTTTTGTCGGTTAAGCAGGAAAACGATTCCGTGAAAATTCTGAAATTTTCGGTTCCAGAGGATTTTGATTTCAAGCCAGGACAATATGTTTCTCTTACAATCCTGTTTGATGGAAAAAAACTTCGCCGCCCCTATTCAATTGCTTCTTCTCCAGGAAAAGATTTTATAGAATTGTGCGTTAAAATTGTTGACGGTCCCGGTTCAAAATTTATCAATTCTCTTGTTGAAGGCGGCAAAGTTGAATTTTTCGGACCGGCGGGAAAATTTGTCATTGATGAAGATGCAAAAAATAATGATATGATTTTTGTTGCAGTCGGCACCGGAATAACGCCTTTTGCGAGCATGATTGAAAATCTTTTAGATATTGGATTTCAAAAAAAAATAATTTTGCTGAAGGGATTTAGATATGAAGAAAATATCTTGTATGATGAAAAATTCTCAAAGCTGGCGGAAAAACACAATAACTTTAAGTTTTACAATATTTTGAGCCGTCCCAAAAATCAAGAATTTGGGAACAAAGGATATGTGCAGAATTTTCTGGAAAAATATCTTCCTGAAAATTTCCAAGGAAATATTTATATTTGCGGTTTGTCGCCGATGATAAATTCTGTGAAGGACAAATTGATTTCTCTGGGAATCTGGAGAGAAAGAATTTTCTATGAAAAGTATGATTAGATTTAAATAGGCTGTTCCCTAATATTTTTAATGGAATATCCTCCTTGGAATTGATTTTCTTTCAGAGAAAAATTGTGCGAAACGCCGATTTATAGCGATTAATCGGCAAAGCTGGAAATAAAAGCGAACGAAGTGAGCGCGCCACAACAAAATCCTTTTAAATTAAATTTTCTTCCCCTTTAAATGTTAAAGGAGTTATTGCTTTTTTTATTTTCAATAGTCGGTTTTGCAGTTTCGTTTCATATATGGAATAAAATTCATAGGCAAAAAAAGAAACTTGTCTGTGTTGTTGGCGACGGCGGATGCGACGCGGTTGTTAAAAGCAGGTATGGACATATCTTCGGCATTGATAACACTATAATGGGCATGGCTTATTATTCTTTTATATTCGCACTAGGTTTGTTATACTTCTTTTACCCTTCTTTTTTGGCAATAAATTATGTGGCAATCTTGGAAAAAGCAATTGCGGGACTTTCTGCGTCGATGTCATTGGTGCTGACTTTCATCCAATTCAAAGTTCTGAAACAATTTTGCGAGTATTGCACAATTGCCAATTTGATTAATGTTGCAATATTCGTTGTGATAATTTTGCCTTAGTTCTCACCCACCAAAAAGAACTAAGTGTTAATCAAGAACCGCCATTGAACATTATTGATAAACTGATGTAAATTTTTTTCTCCATTATCAATTTTGACATTAGCGGAGCATCGTGAATAATTCCGATGCGGAGCAATAAATTAGAAATAAAAAACAATAAAAAAATAAAAAATAAAACTAAGCTAGCGAGTCTATAATTTGCTTGAAAGTATCATAAGGATATGCTCCTTTCAAAGGAATTCCTTCAGTTTCACCTGATTTCATTATTAGAAAACCGGGTGTTCCTTGATACCCTGCCGTCTGTGCGTCGGCAGAATCCTTTAGAACTTCATTCTTGTATTTTCCAGAATCAAGGCATGAACTAACATCGTATCCTAAATCTTTAGCCATTGATTTTATGCTGTCTATGCTTAAAGTTGCTTGATTCTCAAAAAGCTTATCATGCATTTTCCAATAGGCATCGTCCCCGCCCTTTTCTCTGACACATTCAGCCGCCTCTGCGGATGGCTGTGCCATAGGATGGATTTGAGTTAATGGGAAATCTCTGAACACAAGCTTGACTTTCCCCGTATCAATGTAATCTTTTTTCAATTGCGGGAATGTTTCCACAAAATGCCTTCCACAATAAGGACATTGATAATCGGAGAATTCAATTATCGTTATCGGAGCGTCTTTATTTCCAAGAACGGCGTCATCATCAACCTTCGCGCTTGCAGTTGTAGGTTCCTGCTGAGTCGGCTGTTGAACCACATTTCCAGTTGGCGTCCCGTTTCCTGTGAACATAAAAAAAGCCCCAATAAGAACAACGGCAACCAGCAAAAAAGTTGAATACTTCCACAAATCGCTTTTCTTTATCGTGATCGATTTTTCTTCTTCTTTGTTTCCGCCAAAATTTTCTTCTTCCATTTATTCTATTTTAAGAAATTTCCTTTTTATACTTTGCGATGGAGCCTCCGAACCCACCCATACCACGGAACAAGGTTAATGTAAAATCCAATCAGATTATTATAAAACTCCCTGCGATAAATTTTCTTTCTATTAGCAATCTTGATATCGGTGGAAAATCCCGCCGAAGGCGGTTTTGAAGCAATCAATAAGCGAGCCGAACGGCGAGTGTATTCATGAAAAATTAATTTAGTTGATTTGTTTTCCGTTTTCATAAACAACCATTTTTATTCTTTTTACCGAAGGGAAACATGAAAACTTCCCGTTTTCTTTTTACCGAAGGGAAACATGAAAACTTCCCGTTTTCTTTTTACCGAAGGGA
>CAYZEG010000031.1:3444-7356 GCA_964477635.1 Candidatus Woesearchaeota archaeon
AACATGAAGAAAAATGATTTTAATTTATTTGTTTCCCATTCTCATAAACAATCATTTTTCTTCTTTTCAGTTCCCTGAAAAATGGCTCCGGTGGAACGACGCCTTCCGGAGAAAAAGCGCCGCTTTCTTTGATAATGCCTTTCTTTATCATCTGCGCCATTATGCTTATCGGCATTCCCGTGTCAATATTTGTATAATCTTCTTCCCACCCCTTCAATGTGTGGATGACGCATTCCATTCTTATCAACTTATTTTTCCCGTCCTTTTTTCCATAAATGTGAACCCAAAGATTTTCAGTTTCCTTGTATCCCCCCGGAACCTTTATCCTCTTCAAAACTTGTGTTAAAAAATCAATTGGCTTTATTTCCATGCCTTTGAAATTGACTGGCTCTTTGCTTGTCATCCCCAATTCAATCAAAGTATTTATTCTGTCAAAAGAATGTTTCGGAAATCCCGCAAAACATTCAATATTTTTCAGCCCCTTGTGTTTATAGTAACGATTAAATGTATAAGTTTCTTGGTGTTCATCTTTGAAGCATTTTTGCTTTCCTATGCCCCTCGGATAGCAAAGTGTAAGAGAGTCTAGCGGGTTCTTCACCTTGGCAATTTTTCCGTCCCTCAAAATAATTGCAGGATCCATAAATTCCTCGGCGATTGTCGGCATTGAAAACGGAACTACAAATTTATTCATGTTTGACTTCCAGTTGTAACCGCATTTTATCGTATGAAAAGAATCAAATTTTGGGGCGGCGTATCTCAACATTACATTTCCAATCCCTGGAACAGAACCGCATCCGGTTATGCTTATTAATTTATTTTCTTTCAATCTTTTATCTAATGCAAATTGTTTTATTGTGTCTTTCGCATTGGCATCAAGGTCAACACAACTTGCGCCGTTTTTTATGCAAGCTTCCAAAATATTCAAATTATAATCCCCTTCCACGCAATTAACTACCACATTGGCGCCGGATTTTTTCAATACTTCACTCATCATTTTCACATCTTGCGCCTCTATATATTCAAATCCGGTTTTTCCCTTGTGTTTTTTCAGCAAATCTTCAACTCTTGATTTGTCTCTTCCGCAAAGCAAAACAGAATATCCGTTCCAAAGCAAATCTTTCGTTGCAATTCTTCCTTGCAAACCCGTCGCCCCAAAAACCGCAAAATCGTACTTCATCTCTTTTCAAAACTTCCCTCTTTGCTATTCTATGCGGAATATATTTAAAAACTCTTCCAGCACATTTTTCTTGAAAATTGATGCAGAGCCAAACTCTTAAAAACTCTCTCAATTATTTTCTTGAATGTCTGCGGATAAAATTTCTCTCGAAAATGCGAAAGAAGATAAATTATTTTATTTCGTGGCAAATGTCGTCGTTTACAGGGAAGAAGATGGAAGATGTCTTATTCTAAAAAGAGACATGCGTGAAAAAGTCCATCCTGGGAAATATGCGGTTCCCGGAGGAAAATTGGAATGGAAAGATTTGCCCACGAATAATCCGAGCAGAATGAACGGTGATGTTATTGATTTTGAAAATGCCGTGGAGGATTTGTTAAAAAGAGAGGCGTTTGAGGAGGCGGGAATTGAAATTGAAGAAAAATTGCATTACATAAACAGTGTGGCTTTTGTGCGTCCTGATGGAATTCCCGTTGTTCTTGTTAAGTTTGCGGCGAAATATAAATCTGGCGATGTAGTCTTGGAAAAAGGCGCGTTCACAGATTTCGCGTGGGTGAATGAAGAAGAAATTTACGACTATGATTGCATCGAGGGAATTGAGGAAGAGATTGAGAAAGCTACGAGGATGATGGAGAAATGAATATGAAGATAATTTTTACACAACATAGCAAGGAAAGAATGAAGAAATACGAGATAACAGAAAGAATGATTAAAGATTGTTTGAATTTGCCTGATTTGAAATCTAAAACTTACAGAAGTAGGATTATTTATCAGAGAAAATTGAACGGACATGTGCTAAGAATTATAGTTGAAGAAAGCAAAGAAATAAAAAGAATAATAACTGTTTACAAGGCAAGGAGAAAAAGATATGGAATATAAATACGATTCGGAGACTGATATTTTGATTATTACTTTGAGCGGCGAAAAGCCAGATTTTGCGGAGCAGCAGGAAAATATTATAACTCATTACAACAGCTACGGAAAACCGATTGAAATTGAAATCTTGGACGCAAGTCAGACTGCTTCAAAAATAATCGATGTTGTATTTGGCGGCAGAAAAACGGTGAAAACGAACTAAGCGTTAAATAATAGTTCAGCAATTCATCTCATGAAATTATTTATTATTTTTTTCTAACCAAAAAAATGCTTCAGATGACTCAATGAAAAAGAGATTCTTTTTCCAAGAACTTTTTGCAGATTGTCGGAAATCCAAAACTTTCTGTTTGCCCCAAGAAACTCCGTTAAATCTTCCGTGTTTTTTTTGTCTAAGACTCTTCTTGCAAGATAATCTCCGCAATATGCCGCCCAATTCAATCCTGTGCATCCAAGAGAATATTGTATGGATTTGTTTTTTGGGTCGTAATCTGCTATTGGCACCAAATCTTTTGTTGCATCAATCAGTCCGGACCAATAATGTGTGAACTCAATGTTTTTTATTTTTGGAAAATTTTCTTTTAGATTGCCGATAAATTTATTTATTACCTTGGGAGAATAATAATGTTTTGGCATGTACGCAGTCATTGCCGACGAGCCGCCGACGAGGAGCCTGTTTCCCTCCACCGGACGATAATATATATAATCCCAACTTGCATCCCAGCACATTAATTCTTTTTTTGGAAAAAGCGATTTCATTTCTTCGTCGCTTAGAGGTTCGCTTATGGCTATGTAAGTCTGGAGATGGTAATATTTTTTTGAAAATTCCTCGTCAAGTTCTTTTCTCAACTTATCAACGCAGATTATTATGTTTTTGGCGCTTGCCGAACCAAGATGGGTAATTGCTGTGTTTCCAATTATTTTTTTGACTTCGCTTCCTTCGTAAATCTTAACGCCTCTGCTTAGAAGAAGATTTTTCATTTCCTGGCAATATGCAAAAGAATTAATCCCGTAGGAGCCCGGATAAGTGAGGGCCATCTTGTAATTTTTTCCCGGATGAATTTTCATCAATTCCTTTTTTTTTAGAATCTTGTGCGGAAGGTTTTCCTCTTCTTTTGCCTCCGCCTCTTCGATTACATTGTCATTATGCGATTCTTTGGCGGATATGAATAAGGTGTCCTGCACCCTGAAATCGCAGTTAAAACCGTGCTGTTTGATATTGTTCAGGATTAAATCCACACCTTTTTTTGGAATTTGATAAACTATCTTTGCTTTTTCTTTGCTGTACCTCTTCATCAACGCGCTCATGTCCTCTTCGCTTTCAGGACTTAGAAAACCGCCGCTTTGTCCTGAGGAACTTCCTCCGCAAATTCTTTTTTCAATAAGCACGACTTTTTTCCCAGCGTCAGCTAATCTTAAAGCGGCATGCAATCCCGCAATTCCTCCGCCAATGACAAGACAATCTGAAATTATATTGTTTAGAAGGGGTTTGCAGTAAAATGTTTTTATATTTAAAGAACCGTTTGGCAGCCAATTTTCGTATAACATAAGTCACCTTAAGCATAAAATAAAAAGAAGTTTAAAAATTTGATGATTAGCAATCATTATAAATTGGAAATTTTTATCTATTTCATGCCCCCATGGCACAATGGTACTGCATCCGACTCGAACTGACTAACCTCTTCTTGAGGAAAGAAAAGCAAGATATCGGAGTCCTTTGGACATCCAGGTTCGATTCCTGGTGGGGGCGTTTTTAGAAATATTTTAATCATAAAATCTTATCTTGAAGCAATTTTGTTAAATAAGGGCATCATAAATGTTCTATTCTTAACGGCTGATATTGGGTTATGTCTCCCCCATTATAA
>CAYZEG010000032.1:0-6941 GCA_964477635.1 Candidatus Woesearchaeota archaeon
GGTGAGTGGGATAAATGTGCCTCCAGGATGGAAACTAGTAGTAGACCCTTTAAGTGTTAATCGAAAGCTTACAACAGGTACAGGGCCCTACTCTTATACTGAAGGTTCAACACTCTATCAACTTCCAGATGGGACATATAGATGGATTGACCTTAAGGGAGATATTTATGCTACTATTAAAAGTGGGACTGGAGTTGGAACTCCTGTTGGAAATCCTTTAAATGCAGGGGCAGGCGGACAGCCACCAACTACACCTACAGGTATAGACCCAGATGATTTTTATAATAATGTAGAAGAACAAGTACCAAAATCTCCTCTAAGCGGTACAGAGTGCTTTGAAGCTCCGCCAGGAACTCCAGGATGCAGTAATCCAGATCCGGTAAATGTACCCCCACCAATAGTGCCCCAGGAAATAGTAGATGCCAATGGATGGACTAAAGCGACGTGCATCGGGGACGGAGACTTTTGGAATTTAGCAGAAAATACTTGTTATACTAGTAATCTTGATAATCAAGTTGCAGCAGCATTAGATTGCGCAAAAACACCAAACGCTCCTTTTTGTAAAACTAGCTTTGGGAGTTACATTGGAAAGGGATTTGAACATGCACTTTTGTTTAAGTTAGCGGCATCATTGTTGCTTCCCATTATTGGATTCAGCGGAAGCCAAACAGAAGTCATTGGAAATACCGGCTCTCTTGGATTTCTTCTTGCAGGTGTTGCCAAGGGAACAATTCACCAAGGAATAACAAAAGGATGGTGGGGGGCGGGAGCAACAGAAGCGGAAGCGGCGGACATAGTTTCAACATGGGGAAATACGATAGGATGGGGAATTGCGGCATATTATTTCCTAAAAAATTACAAAGAAGAAGGAACTGTGACAACTTCATTTTCATGCCTTCCATGGCAGCCGGCCTTAAGCGGAAAGAATTGTGAAAAATGCAACAACGGGTTCTTGCCTTGTTCGGAATATCAATGCAAGTCGCTCGGACAATCCTGCGAATTGGTAAACAAGGGAACGAGCGACGAATCTTGCGTCTGGGTAAGCAAGAATGATGTTTCCGCGCCGACAATTGAGGCGCTGGAAAGCGCATTGCTGAATGAAAATTATAAATACAATCCAAATGATGCGATTTTGCCCCCAGACCGAGGCGTCAATGTAAATTACAAGCCAACCACAGATTCCACGCCCGCAGATAATTGCGTTCCGGCATTTGTGCCGCTAAGAATCGGAGTCAAATTAAATGAACCGGCAAAATGCAAGATTGACACTTTAAGAAAGGACGATTTCAAAACGATGGAAATTGAAATGTCTTCGGGATTGCTCCAGTACAATCATACTTTCTCCCTTTCACTTCCGGGAAAGGCAAACGCGGAAACGGAGGGAATCAGCGTTGAGAACGACGGCAGTTATGACTTGTTCGTGAGATGCGAAGATGCAAATGGAAATGCAAACGTGGGAACTTTTGTTTTCAAATACTGCGTTGATAAAGGACCCGACACGACGCCGCCATTGATAGTTGCAACAAGCGTTCCGAACAACATGCCAATTGCATACAACCAAAGTGTTCTTGACCTGCAAGTTTATGTGAACGAGCCCGCCGAATGCAAATGGAGCCACAACAACAGAGATTATGCAACGATGGAAGAGCAAATGGACTGCCAGACAACAATCGGAAACACAAATGCGCAGGGACTTTACACTTGCAATGCAAACCTTAAGGGATTAAAAGACAGATTTACAAACACATTTTATTTCAGATGCCAGGACAAGTCAAGCACTCCAAATGAAAATGCAGAATCATTCGTGTATAATGTCGTGGGAACGCAGGCGCTTGTCATAACTTCCGCAACGCCAAATGACACGACGATAAAAGATTCAACTTCCGTCGTGAAAGTAAGCTTTGAAGCAAAGACAACAGCAGGATACAAAGACGGAGAGGCAAGCTGTGAATACAGCGACACGGGAATCACCGACGATTATGTGAAATTCTTCACGACAGATTCAAGCAGTCACAAGCAAGATTTATTCTTGCCCGAAGGAACTTATGATTATTTCATAAGATGCATAGATTTGGGCGGAAATACCGACAACAAGAAAATTAGTTTCACGGTTGAATCAGACAATCAAGCGCCCGCAGTTGTAAGGGCTTATCATGAAGAGCAATACTTAAAGATAACAACGACCGAAGAGGCAAAATGCGTTTACGACACAATTGACTGCACTTACGACGTCAAGGACGGCACGCCGATGACAAGCATTGACGGAGCAAGCCATTTCACAGACTGGGACATCAAGTCAAATCTTTATGTAAAGTGCGAGGACACATATGGAAATCAGCCGCTGCCAAACGCTTGCAGTATAATCGTGAAAAGTACAACCTTTTAGTTGTACAAGTTTCCCTCATTCTTCGGTAAAAAGTACAACGTTTTGATTAAGGGATACGCTCTCGCCGATTTTTAAGAAAAGACAATTGGAAAAACTTCGGCAAAATTATTTATCTAATAATGGCTGTTTTCATATTATAACTCCGTTTTGTAGGATGGATTAGTGAGAACGCTAATGGGCGGGCTAAAATTTATAAGTAAATTTCCTTTTACCATATGATGTTTGGCAATAACAAAAAAGCGGGCGACATGAAAATTTCTTTTGGGATGATATTCTCAATAATATTAATAATCATCTTCATGACATTTGCATTTTATGCAATTCAAAAATTTCTAGGCATTCAAAATTCCGCGCAAATCGGGAAATTCACTGATGACTTGCAGGGAGACATTGACAAAATCTGGAGAGGTTCGCAGGGCTCGCAAGGACAGGAATATTTCCTTCCGTCAAAAGTCAAATATGCCTGCTTCACAGATTACAATTCAACGAAGCGAGGAGAAAACCAAGATTTTTACGACGAGCTTGACCAAAATTTCTACGGAACGGAAAATCTCTTTTTTTATCCAATCAGCTCCGGGGAAGGATTTGACTCGCTTAATGTCAAGCATGTAAACATTGAGGAAACGACAATTATTGACAACCCGTTATGCTTTAAAAATTCAAATGGCAAAATCAACCTTGTTCTAAAAAAAGACTTTGGAGAAGCTTCGGTGACAATTTCACGATGAACAAACGCGGTTTTGAATTTTCTTTCACGTGGCTTTTTGCAATGATAGTCGGAATGACAATTTTGTTTCTTGCGATATATGCCGCCACAAGAATAACACAGACGCAGGAAACAATAATTGATGCATCGACGGCAAAAGAAATTGGAATTCTTTTGAATCCTCTTGAAACCGGATTTGAAAGCGCTAAAACAACTTCGCTGATTCTTCCAAAAGAAACAAGAATTTACAACAAATGCAACAACAATGGAAATTTTGGAAGGCAAGTCATAAGCTTGTCGCAAAAAAGCTTCAACAAATGGACGGACACGGACATTGACGTCGGTTTTTCAAACAAATACATCTTTTCCGACGGCTTTGTCGAGGGAAAAAAATTCTACATTTTCTCAAAGCCGTTTGAATTTCCGTTCAAGATTTCTGACGTGATTTACATAACTTCATCTGATAAAAAATATTGCTTTGACGACGCCCCCGATGAAATAAAAGACGAGCTTTTCAGCCTTGGGCAAGAAAACATTTATCTTGAAGATTGCCCTGAAGGAAGCATAAAGGTTTGCTTCTCAGGAAGATGCGATATTGAAGTTGATTATGCTTCAAAACATGTTGAAAAAGAGGATGAAAGAATGCAATTTGCCAACGATGCCTTAATGTATGCCGCAATTTTTTCGGAGCCGGAAATTTATGAATGCCAATTGAAAAGACTTATGCAAAGGGAAGTCAGCCTTATTGACTTGTACAATGAAAAGGCGGAAATTGTTTCCGCAAAGGGATGCAACTCCGACGTTAAAAATGAATTGTCCGTCCTAAGCGGAATGATTTCAGGCATTGGAAGTTCGGAAAATATCAATACTGCGGTTGTAAGCATGGTTCTGGATATAAAAAATAAAAATGACATTTCATTATGCAAATTGTGGTGAGAAATTAAAATGAAAAATAAATTTGGACAACTCAAAATACAGCAAATGGCTTTCATGCTAATGGCAATCACGCTTTTTTTTGCTCTTGTAGGAATGTTTTTTCTTACAATACAAGTTTCAAACATTAGAGAATCAGCCTCGGTTCTTGAAGAAAAAAATGCCCTTCTTCTCGTCACAAAACTCGCAAATTCTCCGGAATTTTCATGCGGAAATTCTTTTGGAATCGCGGGAATAAGCTGCGTCGATTCCGACAAAGTCATGGCTTTAAAAAATAACATAGAAAAATACAAGGATTTCTGGGGAACTTCAAGCATTGAAATAAGAAAGATATATCCCGTTTCCCAAAGAGTTGAGTGCACGTCTTCAAGTTATCCAAATTGCAATATAATAAAAATAAACAGCGAAGAAATAGCCTCGGAATATTCAAATTTTGTTTCATTGTGCAGAAAAGAAAGTATGAACGGAGAAACTTATGATAAATGCGAATTGGCGAAGCTGATAGTGGGCTACGATGGATAAAATGAAGGTAAGAAAGGCGAACAAAAAAGACGTTAAAGAATACACAAAATTAGTAAAAAAATCAAATCAAGAATATCAAAAAATTGTTGGCAAAAAAATAAAATTTACAGAAAAACAAATTAAGAAAGACTTTAATGAATTTACTAAATCAAAAAACAAAATGATATTATTAGCGAATGGGGAAGATAAATTAGCAGGATATTTAGCCGCATCTATTTTTATAAACTCTTATCGGAAAATAGGTTACATTGATAATATTTTTATTGATGATAATCATCGGAAAAAAGGCATTGCCACTAAATTATTTGATGAATTTGTTAAAATATTAAGAAAGAGAAAAATAAGAAAAATTAAATTAGGAGTGAATATACGAAATAAAAGAGCGATTGGTTTCTGGAAGAATTTGGGATTTAAAACTTATCATTATGACATGGAAAAGGAACTAAAATGAAAAAACAAAAAAATAAATCAGGACAGGAAGAAATGGTGGGATTTGCACTGATAATAATAATAGTTGCGATAATCGTGCTTGTTTTTCTTGGATTTTCGCTCAGAAAGCCGGCGGCGGAGAATGTTGAAAGCTACGAAGTTGAAAGTTTTTTGCAATCCATGCTGCAATACACGACAGATTGCGAGAACAATATAGAAAAATTGCCCATGCAAAAATTGATATCCTCGTGCCATGAAAGGGGACAATGCCTTGACGGAAGAAAAAGCTGCGATGTTTTAAAGACAGAGATGTCAAACATGCTTAATGAAAGCTGGAAAACCGGTGAAGAAAGGCCGGTAAAAGGATATGAATTAATAATAAGAACGGACAGAAATGAAAGCATCTTAAGTTTAAATCAGGGCGAAATTACAAGCAATTCAAAGGGCGCGCCGCAGGACATCACATCAAGGGGAGGCGAAACGCTTATTGAAATAATTTTCAAAGCTTATTATTAACTATAGAATAAATATGTTTTTATAATAACATTATATTTTATAGATTATTATGGAAGATAAGGCAATATTTAACGCCAAGATTTTTGAATTTGAAGATAAAAGAGAGGAAGCGAACAATTTTTCAAAAAAGAAAGAATTTAAAAAAAATTTGATTTTGCTGGGTGTAACAATTCTTGTTATGGTAATATTTTTAGAAATAATTTTAAGAATGTATTATCCTCAGAAACTTTATGATGATTGCTACGAATATTCTTATAAAAATTTGTCAAATTTGGAAGTTGAATTGGATTCTCATCTTGGCTGGAAATTAATTCCAAATTATTCTGGATGCAGATATCAACCAGATACGAACAAAATAATAACCAAAACGCATAATTCAAACGGATTGAGAATTGACAAGGACATACCTTATGAAAAAGGAAATAAAAAAAGAGTTTTGCTTCTTGGAGACTCTTTTGTTTATGGTTATGGACTTGATGATAATGAAACAATAGCCTTAAAGTTGCAAGAAGATTTAGGAAATGATTATGAAGTCATTCCGATGGGAGTTGATGGATACGGAACGGGACAAGAGATTCTGCAATTTTTTGAAGAAGGATTGAAATATAACCCAGATATTGTGCTTTTGTTTTTCTATCCTAATGATTTTACAGAATCTCAAAATAACTTTTATTTTGGAGACAATCCGATAATGTATATCTCAGAACAGATGACAGTTATCACAGATATTCCTCAAAAAAATAAACTTGTTTATATTACTGACTTATTAAAAAAAGGTTCACATAAATTATTCCAAGATATAATTAATCCCACAACGAATAGAACATATGTTATCAATAACGAAACTATATTAATTTATGATTATCCAACAGAAATGATATGGAGGAATGGATATGGTCCAAAGAAAAAGCCACTTTCAATTGAGAAACCATTCTCAAGTTTATTTTTAAGATATTCCCAGGTTTACTCTTTGATATATCATAAACTTCCAAACCTAAATTTAAATATTAAAAAGATAAAATATACAGATAGAATAACCGACGGAATGGATGTCTTTATTGAGGGAGAATATACTAATCCAGCGAATCATGTCATTTTTTTAATCCTAAAACTTTTTGATGAATTAAAAAAAATGTCTGAAAGTAATAGTTTTGAATTTGTAGTTGTTGGAATTCCAGAAAAAAGGAATGTAAATGAAAAATATCAAGAAAAGTTTTTGAATCAATATTCAGATGTGGATGAATCTATGTTTGAATTCCAAAAAATTGATAGAATTTTTGGCGAAGAATTGCCAAGGAAGGACATTGATTACATAAGTTTGTATAGTTTGGCAGAAGAAAACTTTGATGAATTTTATTTCAAAACAGATGGACATTGGAGTCCCAACGGAGTTGAATTATCTGCAGATTATATAACTGAAGAACTGGAGAAAAGGAAAATAATTTAAAG
>CAYZEG010000033.1:0-6907 GCA_964477635.1 Candidatus Woesearchaeota archaeon
TTTTGGCTTCCATATAAAAGTTAAACCTTTCGCTTGATTATTTTTTCCCCCTCAATGTTCCAATATTCAACATTGGAGCTTTCCTCAAGCGTGGATTTTATTTCAGGGTCGCATGGAATGTCAAGCGTTTCAAAACTTTCCAAGTCCATGACGCTTATGGTATTGCCGTCGCTGATTGATAAAACCTGCCCCTTTCTTTTTTCAACCAGCGGAACTTCAAATCTTTCATGCCCTGGAACCGCCAAAATTTTCTTCTGTCCGTTAATCATGCCTATGGCTTCAATCCTGCACTTGTGCGCTCCGTGTTTCCCCGTCTTTGAAACGTCGACGTTCTTTACCGTATAGGGAACGCCTTCAATGAGAATATTCGTGCCGGATTTGGCTTCAGTTGCGGCAATTATCTTTAAAACCATGTTCTATCCAAAAAAATTAAATTTATAAACGTTTTTGCTGAGAAGTTTCAATGAGTTTGCAAAAAAAAGACTTCGTTGAAATAGAATTCACCGCGAAAGTGAAAGGCGGAGATGTTTTTGATTCAAATATAAAAGAAGATTTGAAAAAGACAAAATTGAATCTTGAGCCAAAATCAGTTGTCTTTTCAATCGGCGGAGGAATGTTTTTGAAAGGAGTGGAGGGTTTTTTGGAAGGGAAGGAAATTGGAGGATATGAAATTGAGCTGTCGCCGGAAAAAGCTTTTGGATTTAGAGATTCAAAGCTTGTGCAAATGATTCCCACGAAGATTTTTAGGGAGCAAAAGCTTAATCCGATTCCGGGAGTAATGTTCAACTTCGACGGAAGAATCGCAAAAATACTCTCAGTTTCAGGGGGAAGAATAATTGCCGATTTTAACAACCCTATTGCGGGAAAAACCGTAATTTACAATGTTAATGTTTTGAGAAAAGTTGATGACATAAATGAAAAAGCGAAAGCATTCATTGAATTTTTGTTCAGAAGAAAATTTGATTTTGAAATTCACGACAAAAAGCTGATATTAAAGACCGAAAAAAATTTTGTCCAATTTTTGGAGCTTTTCAAGGATAAATTCAAGGAAATTTTAGACTTAGATTTGGAAGTTAGAGAAGTTGAAGAAAAAAAGGCGGAAACAAAGAATTCTGCGCAATAATTTTTGCAGGATTTGAATTTGAGTATAATAATTCTTATAAAGAATTTAATATTCTCTTAAGAAATGACAATTATATCTGAAGAAAAGAGGAAGTGGAATCTTGATGATATTCTAAATTTGGACAAATTTGATGGTTTGTTTTCTGAAGTTGAAAGTTCCATGCCGCAGTATGATGTTTTTTTGCAAAAAATGAATCCTGATATGAGCAGACAGGAATTTAAAGAATTTATGGATTTTGATGAAAAAATGGAAAGAAATTTGGAAAGACTCTGTGAGAGGGCAGGTCTCATGGAAGCCGCGGACCAGAAATCTGAAATTGCGAAATTATTAAAAGGGCGGTCTGAAGATTTGTCTGCAAAATTAGCCGATGCATCAAGAAAAATAAATCATTGGTTGAAAGGGAAAGAAATTGAAGGCAAGCAAAATCTTGACGATGCAAACGCAAGAAGACTTTTTAACTCCGTCCCTGATTTGGCTTATGTTTTAATGAGTTCAAGAGATTCTGCAAAATACACCTTAAGCGAGCCAGAAGAAAAAATAATAGCTAAAAAAGATATTAACGGGGTTAATGTTTTGGTCAACTTAAGAACTTTGATAGCAACTGAGTTTAATTATGCTTTTGAGCCAAAGGGAGCCGAAAGCAAAATCATAAATACTTCCTCCGAATTGGATGCTTATAGATATTCTTCCAATTCTGGTGAAAGAGAGGCGGCTTTTTTGGCTCAACTTGGGAAATACGAGCAGAATCTTGATAAATTTTTTTCCATATATCAGGCAGTTGTAAAAGACTGGAATGACGAAGTTAAATGGAGGGGTTTTAGTTCTCCGATATCTATGAGGAATCACGAAAATAATATTCCTGATAAGGCGATTGAAACTTTGCTTGAAGCCTGTTCTGAAAATGTGGAAGTATTTCAAAATCATTTCAAATGGAAAGCCGGTCAATTGGGCGTGGATAAATTAAGAAGATTTGACATTTATGCTCTGTTGGAAAAAGAAAATGTCAAAGTCCCATTCAATAAGGCAGTTAAAATGGTTCTTGAAACTTTGAATAATTTTTCTCCGCCTTTTGCGGAAAAAGCAAAAATGATTGTTGATGCTAATCATATAGATTCCCATCCCGATGAAGTAAAAGAAGGAGGGGCATTTGCGGCATCTATGACCCCCGATATAATTCCTTACATATTTTTAAATCACAATGATACTCCGCGCGACGTTTCCGTGCTGGCGCACGAGCTTGGTCATGGGATACACTTTTTGTATTCAAGTAATCACTCAATAAAATCGCATAATGCTCCGCTTCCCCTGGCTGAAACTGCATCAACATTTTCAGAAATGATAATGTTTGAAGAATTATTAAAAAATGCCCCAAATGACTTTGCTAGAAAATCAATGCTCTCGGAAAAAATGGACGAGTCATATGCAACAGTGATGAGGCAAAATTATTTTGTAAAATTTGAAATTGAAGCTCATAGGGCAATTCCTCAAGGAATAACTGCAAAACAGCTTTCTGATATTTATTTCAAAACATTGGAGGAGCAGTTTGGCGATTCGCTGGATATAGATCCAATATTCAGATATGAGTGGGCAAATATTCCCCATATTGTGCATACCCCTTTTTACTGCTATGCATATAATTTTGGAGAATTGCTTTCATTGTCTTTGTTTTCCCGCTATAAAAACGAAGGCAGGTCATTTATCCCAAAAATAGAAAAAATTTTATCTTACGGCGGTTCAGAAAATCCTCAAAAAATTCTCAATGAAATCGGAGTTGACATAAATTCCAAAGAATTCTGGCAGGGAAGTTTTGATATAATAAAAAATTGGCAGAAAAAGCTGGAAAAATATTAGTTAAATAAAAACTTGGCCATAATCCTCGGAAATCACAATAATTTTTATAAATGGTTCTCGGTTTCGTTTTGAATGAATGATTATTCGTCTTCAGATGTAAGAGAGGTTGACAAGGAGCTTGAGGAGCTTTTAAAGAAGCAATCCGCCAAAATAAAAGTAGTGGGCGTCGGCGGAGGAGGAAATAATTCTTTGAATAGAATGAGGGAAATCGGCATTAAGGGCGGGGAATTAATTGCAATAAATACCGACGCGCAGGATTTGCTTTATACAAATGCCGACGTGAAAATTCTCATAGGAAAGGAGCTGACCCAGGGACTTGGGGCGGGAAGCAATCCAAAAGTTGGCGAGGAAGCCGCAAAAGAATCTGAGATGGAAATTAGGAAAAGGCTTTCCGGAAGCGACATGATTTTTATCACATGCGGTTTGGGTGGAGGAACAGGCACGGGAGCCGCCCCGTTTATTGCCGGACTTGCAAAAAAACAAGGAGCGTTGACGATTGGCGTCGTGACTTTGCCGTTCACAATAGAAGGAAAAAAAAGAATAGAGAATTCAATGAATGGCTTGGAAAGATTGGAAGCCATGGTTGACACCTTGATAGTGATTCCAAATGACAAGCTTTTGGAGCTTGCCCCGGATTTGCCGCTGCAAACTTCTTTCAAAATTGCCGATGAAATTCTGACAAATGCGGTTAAGGGAGTTACAGAATTGGTTACGACAACTGGTTTGGTAAATTTAGATTTTGCAGACATAAAAGCGGTGATGATGAACGGCGGAGTTTCCCTGATTGGAATGGGCGAGGCGGATTCGCAAAATCGCGCATTGGAATCCATTGAGAAGGCTATAAAGAATCCGTTGCTTGACGTTGATATTTCAGGAGCGACAGGCGCATTGATAAATATCGTCGGGGGCATAGACATGAGCCTTGATGAATGCAAGACTATAATTGAGCAGGTCGGAAAAAGGCTGAGCCCCGACGCTAAAATAATTTGGGGCGCGCAAATTTCTCCCGAAATGGACAAATCAATTCGTGTTTTGCTTATTGTTACCGGCGTTAAAAGTTCTCAGATTTTGGGGCACAGCGAAAGTCTTCAGGACATAAAGCATCAGGAAATAGAAGAGGAACTTGGAATAGAGTTTTATGAATGATGAATGATGTGACTGAAAATTTTAGGAAAAATTATAAATCGGGCGATATTCTGAATGTTTATTGGGGCAAGGGAAATGGGAAACTGAGAAGAATCTGCATGTATTGCGGGATAAATCCGTATGATGATGCTCCAATTTTAATGGATGCCCAAAAACTTTGGAGGGAACATCAAGCTGTGTTCTTTGATGCCCCAAATGACATTAATCCCGAAGAAACAACATGCGAGGTAAGATATTCCCCATTTCATAACAAGAAATATTCCACGCCCCAATCCTAAAAATCTGACGGCATTGAACCTTGCCGTAGCGAATTGGAAGATTATACTTCACCATATCAATTTTTATAAATAAACAACCTATGAAATCTTATGGAGAATATTGCGGACAAGTTCAAGAATTATTTGGCGGGCGATGTTTTGAAAATATGCTGGGATAGGGGAAATGGGGAATTGAATGCAAATTTTAATTATTATGGCATAAATCCATTTGATAATTCTCCTTTGTTAATTGACGTTAAAAATACCGACGTCAAAACCTTAAAGCTGAATCAGCATCCGGCGACATCATACTCAAGAATGCATGGGGTTGAGCCGGTTGTCTTTTTTGATGCAATTAATGGTGAAATTGATATAAAGAGAATTGAAAGAGTTTTTTGGCTGCCGTCTTATAAAACTGACGGCGTTTATGGAATTGAGGGCGTCAATTGGACAAGAGATGAAGATGGTTCAATAATAGAATTCTAAAAACTTAAAAACCTCTTCCATTTAGATTTTG
Organism: Candidatus Woesearchaeota archaeon; assembly: GCA_964477635.1. GTDB lineage: Archaea > Nanobdellota > Nanobdellia > Pacearchaeales > GW2011-AR1 > JACQLK01. The sequence continues at coordinate 4,895 of CAYZEG010000033.1, forward strand.
CATGAGCGAATTTGCAAACAGCATGAAATCATTTTTCATAAAATGCCGAAGGGTTTGGCACACCTTGAGAAAACCGACGATGACGGAATTGTGGATGGTGACAAAAATTTCAGCGATAGGAATTTTAATAGTTGGCGCCTTTGGATTTCTAATTTCAATTATTGTGAATAATTTTTTTTAATTTTGAAATGGGGCTTGAAAAATCGGCAAAAAATTCTAATCCCAAAATTTATAAACCATATTTTTTAACTAATATCACTACTCCTCTTATTTTTAGGACGTAGCGGAGCAAATATGATATTCATCATAAAAGTCATAACAAACAAAGAAGAACGGGCAATAGAAATGATTGCAGACAGAGCCGTGAAAAAAAATCTCAGCGTCTATTCCGTTTCGCGCCCCCATGGATTAAGAGGTTACATTCTTCTCGAGGCTGAAGACAGGGAATCTGCCGAGGAAGCGGTTTTCAATTTGCCTTATGTCAAGGGGATAATCGGAAAAACAATTTCTTACGAAGAGATAAAAAGCATGGTTGAGCCTTCGGTCACGACGATATCAATAAAAGAAGGAGACATAGTTGAAATGATTGGTTCAACTTTCAAGGGGGAAAAAGCAAAAGTTTTAAGAGTGGACAAGCAGAAGGAAGAAGTTGTCGTGAGTTTGCTGGGCGCTGCGGTTGCGTTTCCAGTGACGGTAAAACTTGACAATGTAAAAGTCATCAGAAGGGAAGACTTGGAAGATGAAAATGATTAAATTAAAACAAATGTATTACGGGTTTAAGTTGGAAAGAACAAGGAGAGCAATTATGGAGAATGCCAAAGGGCTAAGTTTTGAAAATCCAGATTATAACAAAGTCAGACTGAGACAATTAAACTTAATGACTGAGATGTCTTATTTAGAAAATAAATTATCAAAAATTTAAAATGCAAATAAAAGTTTTGGCGGATGGCGGAAGCATGGCTCCAGGTCCTGCGCTTAGTCAGAAGCTCGGTCCTCTTGGAATCAACATGGGGCAAGTCATCCAAAAAGTCAATGACGCAACGAAAAATTTCAAGGGCATGAAAGTCCCGGTTGAAATTGATGTGAATCCAATCACAAAAAATGTGGAGATAAAAGTTTTCTCCCCGCCCACGTCGGAATTGTTGAAAAAAGAAATCAGCGTTGAAAAAGGCTCCGGGGCGCAGGACAAAATAAAAGTTGGAAATCTTTCAATTGAACAAGTCATTCACGTTGCGCAAACAAAGCAGGGAAATATGCTTTCAAGAGATTTGAAGGCCGCGGTGAAAAATGTCGTCGGAACCTGCGTGAGCTTGGGAATTTTAATTGAAAACAAGCATCCGAATGAAATTCAAAAAGAAATTGAAGATGGAAAATACGACGAGGAAATAAAATCCGAAAAAACAGAAACATCAATTGAGAAAAAAGATTTATTGAATAAACATTTCCAAAAAATCAAGGAAGAGCAGGAGAAGATGTTGAAGGTTGAACAAGCTGCGAAGGAAGCTGAAAAAGCGGCGGCTGATGCGGCTGCTGCGGCGCCTGCGGCAAAACCTGTTGCAACTGTGCCGGCAACGGCGGAAAAAGCCAAAGCTGCGGAAAAGAAATAAAACTTCAGAAAAGTTTCATAGGGAAGAAATAAAACTTCAGGAAGTTTAATATGAAAGAAATATTCCGGCAAATAGTTTATAAATTTGATAGATTCCTCATTGATGACGCCTAAGCGGCGTTAATAGACAAAATCCGTAAGGATTTTAGTCATATTGATTGAGGCTGTGGGGTAACCTGGTAGCCTTCGAGGTTTGGGACCTCGCGATCCCGGTTCAAATCCGGGCAGCCTCATTTGTTGCTTTTTTGTAATAGTTGCAGAAGGAAAATTTATAAATGTCTGAATGATGAAATTTCATGCCGCCAATAATAAATGTAAGCAATGAAGTTTTTGAGAGTCTTAAAAAAAGGAGAGTTTCTTATGAAATAGTTGCAGCAGCCCCATCAATTCCAAAAAATTTTATTTAT
>CAYZEG010000034.1:0-6892 GCA_964477635.1 Candidatus Woesearchaeota archaeon
ATTTCCCGTTTGCCTTCATTACAATGGATAGATTTGCAGATATTTAAATTTAGCCGTTTCAAAACTTGCTTAATATTTTAGATTAATTATAAAACACAATGGCGGTTTTACAATTATCACTTCGCTTCTTTTGGGCGAGCGGGTGGGGGCAAAAATAAGAACTAATCGCGAGTTGTGCGAAGCACAAAATTAGAAATCAAAACTGATTTAACCTTGTCTGTTTTGCGGGCGGCTTATTGCCCCAAACAGGACAAATATTTTTGAATTCGCACCAATGACAAAGCGCGGATTTTGTCGGCTCAAATTCGGTTGTTGATTCAATTTTTTTTATAAGATTGATTGTATCTGCCTTCAATTGTTCAAGTTGCTCATTGGTTCTCATTGAATGAAGTTTTTTGCTAAACGAAAGATAATGCCAAATTAATCTAACATTTTTGTCTTTTCCAAAGGTGTCCTTTATCGCAATGGAATACAGCGCAAGTTGCCTGTCTTTCTCAATGTCTCCTTCCTTTGGCAATGTCCCTGAAGTTTTGTAATCATGAACCTCATATTCTTCCGTCTTTAAATTGTACGCAAGCCGGTCTATGAATCCGCGAATTTTATAATTTCCGTCCGCGTCAAGATCAATTTCAATCTCCCTCTCAACATCAATGGTATTATCATCGAAAGGCTTATGCTCCGTGTAATAGTTTATCAAAAATTGGATTCCCTTGTTGAAATAATGCTCGGGAGTCAGTTTTTTCACAATCAATATTTCTTCATCATATTCTTCTTTCCAGATTTGCGAATAAATTAAAATCAATTCATCAGCGCTCGGAATTTTCCCGGATTTCACCTGATTATAAAGCCACTCCAGGGCGGAATGAACGGAGCTTCCAAGATGAGACTCTATTGTCTTCTCAACTTCAACAATTATTTTGTCAATGTATCTGAATTTATATTTTAGCCGGCATTGTTCAAAAGAACTGAGTCTTGAATGGGAAAATACTGCCGCCATGTCACCTCAATTTTTTTATTCAACTCTCTCAAATTTTACTTCTGTGAAATTTCTGCGTTTTTCTATAATATTCAGCATAGGCTCTAAAGTTTCGTAGGGCAATGAACGGCATATTTTATTTCCTTCCGGCGGCTCTGGAAAATCCTCTGTCGGATATCTTGCCATTTTGTAAAGTGCATAGATATAATTCAGATTAAAGGACGCCGCTCCTTCCGTCTTGCCGTGCAATTCGCAATAACCTAAAAATTCATCCAAATCTTCAAACGGTTTTGGTACAAGAGATTCTAAAAATTTTATCTCTTCCCTTTTCCGTTTGTCAAAATAAATCACATTTCCCATTATCCTGAAATTTCACCCCTTTGTTGACGCAGCCGCGGCAGACATAAAATCATATTATTTCGCCCCAGCCAATCAATCTCCAATGTCCTCCGATATTTCTGGCAATTCCAACATTTTCATTTTTTAATGCAACAATTGGAATGTTCAAATTTAATTCAACCTCATTTCCCTGAATTTTTTCAATGGTTCCGACGGTAATTGTAGTGTTGACGCTGAGCATCAAAAATTCCTTCATTTTCAATGGTTCTATTTTTTTCTTTTCGGCAATTCCAAGAACCTCGTCAAATAATTTCGTCCTAATTCTTATTTTGGACATTATTTCCGGCAAAACTCCTTCCCTTGAAACAATTCATCCAGTCAGAGAATCGGTTTTTGTCATGAAAGGGTCAAGAGAAGTTTCAATCGAAATGCTTGCTCCGGGCCCAACATTAAGGACGCTGTTCGCGCCTTTGTGCAATGAGAGAATTTTTGTTTTGATGGTCCTATAATTTTGCTGATTTCCTTTTTTAATCATAAGTCCCGGCTTTATCTCCAAATCATCCCCGACTTTCAACTTGCCCTTTCTCAAAACTCCGCCAAGAATTCCTCCGTGAAGATTTTTTATCTCTGTTCCCGGCTTGTTTATGTCAAAACTTCTTGCAACAAGAAATATGGGTTCAGAAACCTCGTCCCGTTTGGGAATTTCAATTTTCGCAAGCTCGTCAATTATCTTGTCGATATTTATTTCCTGCAAAGTTGAAACGGGAATTATGGGGGCATTTTCGGCGATAGTCCCCTTGACAAATTCCTTTATCTGTTTGTAATTTTCAATTGCTTTCTCTCTTGAAACCAAATCAATTTTATTTTGCACAATAATTATATTTTTTATTTTCTTTGCCTGCAGGGCGGTGAAATGCTCCTGTGTTTGCGGTTTTATCCCTTCATTTGCGGCTATAACAAGAATCGCTGCGTCAATTATTGCAGCTCCGGAAAGCATTGTGGCCATGAGCATCTCGTGTCCGGGAGCATCAACAAAACTAATATATCTGTAAGGAACGCATTTTTTCCCGGAAATTTCCTTTGTTGAATATTCATTTCCGCACTTGTAAATAACAATCTCGGCATACCCCAATTTTATCGTTATTCCCCTCTTCAATTCTTCGGAATGAGTGTCCGTGAATTTTCCGGTAAGCTTGCTAAGGAGCGTTGTTTTCCCGTGGTCTATGTGTCCGACAACGCCGACGTTCAATTCAGGTATTTCCATAGTTTTATGTTGGAGAAATAGTTTTTAAGGTTTCTGGGTAATGTTTATTGATAAAATGCAAAAAATCTCCGCAGGATTGCCGACGTACAGAATAAAAAACAATCAATAAGTTTCCAATCCTTCTTTTTTGTCGGTTTTATCTTCAATGCCTTTTGCCTCGTCAATCAATTCTTCCACAGTTTTCTCTGTTTTTCTTTTAGTTTCCCCTATTTCCTTGGCGGCATTCACAAGCTGCATCACATTCCTCTTCATTTCCTTTTTTGCCTTGGAATTGAATAAACCGCCAATTCTTCCAAAGAAAGATTTTAAGGAATGTCTCGTCTCGGAATAATTGCCGCCGATTTTTCTATTGCTGATTTTTACCAGTTTTCCTGACAAATTGCCTATTTTTTCAACATCGCTTCTGACGTCTCTGTCAAGCTTTCTTAAATTTGTGTTTAATGCTTCGGCTTCCTTAACCAAAGGATTTTTCATTCCTCTTGACAAATCTCTTACGCCACTATCAACTAAACCGGTTATTTTTCCAATTTCGGCAGAAGTTTTCTTTCCAATTTCAGAAGGAACTTTCCTTAGATTTCTGCCATATCCTTCAAGTCCAGATAGTGTCCTTCTTTCCAATTTCTTCAAATCTTCTTTTATAATTCCAACTCCGCTTCTAAGCCCGGATGACACCTTTCTTTCTAAATCTCTTAAATCATCCCTAAGTGAGCTGCCGATATTTCCGGCAGATTTTTGAGCGTTTCTATTTATTTCGTTTAAATTCCTATTAGAATTTTCTTTTGTGCGGACAAAAAGATTCTTGACTCTTCTCAATAATGTATCTTTTCCAGCCCTTGCACTTTCATTATATTCTTTGACTTGCGACGATGCTCCAGCGCCAAATTTGCGGATATTATCATCAACTGAACTTGCAAGGTTTCCTATTCCGGAAGATGTCATCTTCAATGTATCTTTAACATCTTCTCTTGCATCTTCATTATGCTTCTCAAATCTGTGCGAAGCTCTTTGCTTAAATCTTTTCAAATCATCCTCAACCGATTCAACGCCGTGTTCAATTTTTCTTCCGATTCTTGCAGACAATTCGCGAAGCAAAATTCTTGAATCATTCAGCACATTCGCAATATGATGCTCTGCAACCATTTCCCCGTTTCTTATTTTTTCTCTAACATCAATGAGATTTCTCAAGTGCCTTAAGCCCTGCCTTGAAATTTTATTTGACGCGCTAAATTGTTCTCCAACATTATTTTCGCTTGTCCTTGCAATCTCCTTCATTTTTTCTTTCGCTTCAAGATAATGATTCTCAACTTCTTGGGCAAATCCCCTGCCAATGGTTTCTATTCCCCTGCTTCCAGAATCAACAGAATCCTTCGTTGCCTTCAAGGAATCAAATTTAATTTTCATATAGCCAAGAATTTCTGCAAAAAAGCCGGCAATATTTGAGTTTATTTCATTTGCCGACGAGAAATATTCCGAAAGGGATTTGTAAAAGCCGGTTGCTTTGCTCTTGTAAACACTTTCAGATTTGCCAGCCTCGTACTCGTAATTTTCAATTATTTTGTTCCTTTTTTTTCTTAAAATATTTTTAACTGAGTCTGCAATTTCCTGGAAATTAATCATCCGGATTATGAAAATTAAAAGCAATAAGGAGATTATTGAGGCTGCTGCTTGAAATTTATAGGGAAGAATATTCTGCTGAACAAATGCCATAAAGCTTGACAAAAGTTTGGAAAGCGGGTTAAGAAGCCCGGTTATGGCAATAAATGTTCCAAGTATGAACAGGAATGCAAAAGCCAAAATTAATTTTTTATGCTTTGAAATGAATCTTCTCTCGCCATAATATTTATTTCTCAGTTGTCTTTGAACCATGGCCATTCTTGCCCAATCTCTCGCCGAATCCAAGAAATGTTTTTTTCTCAAGATTATGACGATAAGTCCGATCATAATTGCAAACAATATCAAGATGGTCATGAAAAGCGCATATTGGACAAGATTTAATTTAATCCATAAAAATATGCCAACGAAAGCGTCAATAACAAATTTGGACAAGCCGGTCAAATAAAGAAGCGTGCCGAATACAATTAAAAGCAAAAATGCCAAGACCGAAATCTTGTACTCGTTAAACCATCTCATTTCCGGTTTGTAAAAGCTTCTTGCTATTTTTCTTCTTTCCAAATAAAATATAAAGAGAACAATTAGCATTGCCATGGCAATAAGCGAATAAATTATGACTTGCCTGATTCTTCCGGGCTCTGATGGGCTTATCGTTGCTATTCCACCTTTTACAGATATCTCAATTATCCTTGAAGCCTCCGCGCTGTATGACGGATGAACGACTTGGATATGGAATTCATAAACTCCAGAACCCAAACCGCTTGGAAGGAATATCTTTGTCGTCTCTGTTTTTTCCTCAAAGCTTCCAATATAAAGCGTGTCGGAGCCGGAAGTTACCTTCTGCCCGTCCATTTCTATCCAGAAATTTATCTTGACATCGCTGTTTATTTTGGCTATTCCCTTTATGAAATATGTAAAGTCAAAGAAATCCCCCAGCTTTGCCGGAGATTCAAATTCAATTATTTTTATATCAAACAATTTTGCGCATTTGAAATCCCAGCATATTTCATCGGCGCTGCATTGATTGTCCTGAGTGCATTCCGCGACGGAAACAACGCTTCCTGCGCTTGATCTGCCGGAAGATGTGGATGGCGTTTCAGCTCCTGCAGAAACAGGAGTTTCCTCGGCGGAATAAACGCTGAAGCTTGTGACATTGAAAACAAAAGTTCCCCCGCCGGAATAAGACTGTTCCGTGCAGATGCTTGAAGGACAGACGCTTCCGTCCCTCAAAACTCTCGGGTCTGTAAATGTCAATCCGTAAAGAGACAGCGTTGCAGATTTGTTAAAGTTCGGCAAAGCGGTTGAATTAACTTCCACCCTGTTTGATGAAATATTTACATACGCAGAAATATTTACCGAATCATCAGATATATCCTCGTCATTAGTAACATTAATATTTTCATTGAATGAAATTTTTCCGGAATTTGTATCCTCCAAAACCACGTCGCTTAAATTTTGTATATCCTCATAAGTGGACTTTGCAAAGTCTGTTGAATTCCCTTTTGTCGTGCCGTTAAATTCAGAATAATCAATGGATATTTTTGTTAAATTTGCAGAGAAGCTCACATTTGTCGCGGTTTCGCCGACGCTGTTATTTGCGTAAAGGTCCAATCTATGACCTCCCTCTGAAGCATTGAAGGTTATATTTTCAGTTATAGTAATATTCGTCGCCCCATTATCCAAAGAATACCAAACTGAGTCTTGAAGAGTTGCGGTAAAGTTAAGATTCAAGCTAATGTTAGTAAGATAAGTTTTGTTCTCCGGACTTGCAATTGTGATTGTTGGAATTGAAATATTAACATTCCTTGTTTCTGTTGAAGCTTTGCTGTTTGTGGTATCTGTTGCCGTCGCATTGAAATAATAAACTCCTGCGCTTAAGCTTGTGTAATTTATGAAGAAAGGACTTGTAACAGAAACATTAGTTCTAAGAGCGTCGTGTGTTGAATTATATAAGATTATTGTTATATTGACCAAACTATCATCCGTTGCTGTAACATTAACTTGAATGTTATTCCTTCCTAAAATCGTTCCTGAAGTTTCAGTTATAGAAACGAAAGAGATGCTCGGGACATTTGAATCAATTGTGAAGCTTATCGTCGTGAAATTCACATTTCCCAGCGTGTCGTTTGCATATATTGTAACATTGTGGTTTCCTTCACTCCAAGTTAAATTTGAGATATTTGTGAATGTTCCTTCGCTTCCAAGGCTTAGATTTACAGAATATGTGTCGTTTGCATACCAAACAGAATCAATCAATGTGAAAGAATCTGTTGCGGTGTAATTGACGTCCAAAAGATTATTGCTTGAAACAGTATTATTTTGGGCGGGCGTTTCTATGACTATAAGAGGAAGAGTGGTGTCAATTGTAAAAGATATGGTTGAAAAATTTAAATTGTCTGAACTGTCATTTACGTAAATTGTGACGTTGTGTTTTCCTTCGCCCCAAGTTATATTTGTTATGTTGAAGAAAGTTGGACTTTTTCCCAAAGATTTATTTGGCGCGGCATGGGTGTCGTTGTTGTACCAAACCTCGGAAATTCCGCTTGCATCGGAATAAGTTGCATTGACATCAAGATTGTTGTTTGTCGTATTCGTGTTGTTGGTTGGAGGAAAAAGAATGTTTATGTTTGGGTTTACTAAATCTGGTGCGGCGCTGATGTTGAAGGAAACCGTTGCAAAGTTGTAATTTCCAGCCGAGTCGT
>CAYZEG010000035.1:0-6710 GCA_964477635.1 Candidatus Woesearchaeota archaeon
TGGAATGAAAAATCCCGAAAAGACATTAAGCTTGTTTATCTGATATTTTGCCATCTTCTGCATTATTCCCGAATGCCAAACCGCCCAGGCGTCATAAATTGAAATTAGAATCAGCAAAAAAGAAATTGTGTAAATGTTCATTATCGGAACAAAGACCGCGGCAATTCCGGGATAAACAAAAAGCTCGGTTGAATTATGGACAAGGAAATTTCTCCTGTAAATTTTTATGTAAGCCAGAGGGATTGCCAGCATTAAGGCAATAAGCCATGACAACGGGAAAATTTTTGATAAAAATGAAACATCATAAACGCCGATTCCGATTTTTGAAATAAAAACATTTAATGAAATTACGAGCGCAATGATTATTACGAGGAAAAACCAGAGCCTCAAGAAAAATTCCGCATTTAATCTCGTAAGAAACAACACAAGGGAAATTGCAATAATAAACGCGATTATTATTGAAAAAAAAGCGTAATTGAACTCGTTCGTTTCCTTAAGCTCCGGAGTTTCAAGCCCAAACGGCAGGCTTGGGGCCGACACATTTACTGAAACGCCGTTGGAAATTTTTACCGAGGAATAATTATTAACAACATAAATTCCAATAAACTGCGTCGCGATAAACATCGCAAGCAAAATAAAAGTAATTTTCAGATTATGTTTCATAAATAAGAAAAGGAAAAGTTGTTTTTAAATTTTTAATTACGGCTGAAAAAATTATCTCAGCTTCAGCGTTTCCAAAAGACGCGGGACGTTTGTTTCAATGCGGTGCAGTTTGTACAACGAAGACGCCAAGTCAAGAGATTTTGAAACCTCGCCGTGATTTATTATAATTCTTTTCGGCTTTGGCGAAATCCGCGAAAAGAAAGACATGATTTCATTTCTTCCGGCGTGCGCAGTCAATCCATAAACTGTGTTGTGAACCTCAAGATTTATTTTTACATTTTCCTCCCTTCCGTTAACAACCATTTTTGTTTCCTTTAATCCGTCCTGAATTTGCCTTCCCAAGGAGCCATAACCCTGATAACAAACGAAAATCAAAGAATTTTTCGGGTTTGACGCAAATTCGCGAAGATATTCCACCGATGCTCCGCCCGTAAGCATCCCCGACGTCGCAAGGACAACGCAAGGACCGCCCTCAATGACTTTTTTTCTTTCTATCGGGCTTCCAACACGCGAGAAAATATCGGACAAGAAAGGATTTTGGTCTTGGAAAGTCAAGGACATTAATCTGCCGCTCAAAAAATCCGGATAAGCGGTGTGAATCGCGTTGATGTCCCAAATCATTCCGTCAATATAAACTGGAATGTTCGGCATTTTTCCGGTGTTTATCGCATCTTCAAGAATCATCATAGTTTCCTGCGCCCTTCCCAAACCAAGTTCAGGAATCAAAACTTTTCCGCCGCGTTCAAGAGTGTTGTTAATCAATCCAATCAATTTTTCTTCAGCTTCAACTCTCGGAGGAAGAATGTCCGTTTTTGCCCCGTAAGTTGATTCGGTTATTACGGATTCCAGTCTTGGGAAGTAGGTTGAGGCGGGATCGAGCAATCTTGACTTTCCGTATTTATAATCTCCAGTGTAAAGAAGATTATGCGCTCCGTTTCCAATATTCAAATGCGCCATGGCGCTTCCAAGAACATGCCCTGCATTGTAAAATGTCAGCCTAATATCAGAAGTTACATCCGTAACTTCGTTGTAATTCAGACATATGCTGTGCTTTACCATTTCACTTATGTCTGACGAGTCAAAAAGAGGCTTCTCCGCCTGCTTGTACGCGACGCTGATGAAATCCAAGGCAAGAAGCGCAGCAATATCTCTGGTCGGAGGAGTCATATAAACCGGTCCGCGATAGCCCATCTTAAAAAGATAAGGCAGAAAACCTGAATGGTCAATGTGTGCGTGGCTTAGAATAACTGCATCAAGTTGATTCAAATCAAATTCCGGAATATTGAAATAAGGATATTTCTCCTCGCCAGACGATGAAACATCAATTCCGCAATCAAGCAAAACTCTTGAGTTGGGCGTCGTCAATAAAAGGCAGCTTCTTCCAACCTGTCTTGCGCTTCCCAAGAAAGTCAATCTTACCCAAGGGTCGGCTTTTTCGTTTGTCCATTCCTTGTAAATTTTTTTCCCCACCGAATTCAAGAATTTTCTTCTGTAATTATTGTTTGCGTACAAAACTTCCCTGATGTTTTCAACAATCTTGCTTTTTATTCCCGGACTTCTCTGAACCTGCGGAGACCACATCGTCGCTCGTTTTACTTCGTCTAAAATTGAACCCATCTTTCCAATCACCAACCCGGGCTTCTTTGCCTCAATCACAACTATGCTCCTCTGGATGTCAAAAATTATCTCAGTAATCTCGGCTTCAACGGGAACAATTTTTCTTATTTCCTTTTCTGCATCTTCCTTTTCCATGAGAATCTTTTCATCGGCGCGAAGCTCAATTCTTTTTTTTATGTCGTTGACTATCTTCTTGATTTCGGATTCTCCATCTTTGAAAAAATTCTCGTTGTCCGTGTAGAGAACTATGTTCGCTCCTTCAAAGCTTGCTTCCTTTATCTTGCCTGCCAGTCTGTCTGTGACTGTTTTTAGAATGTCCATTTTAGAATCTTAAATTAAATTGAAAATTATTTGGATTTGTCGTCCCTGTAATCCGGCTCAATCGTCTGCTCAACTACTTTTTTTATTCCGTCTTTTGTTATGGTAAAAACATCAATTCCGTGTCCGCTTCCAGTGTCCCTTTGCGTTGATGATTTTATTGATTCAACGGCAAGTTTAATGCCTTCTTCAATAGAAATATTTTTTTTGTAATTTCTTTCCAAAAAACCATAAATATAAGGCATGCCACTTCCGAAATTAGCATCAAAATCTTCAACTTTCATTATGCTTCCTGCTGGCTCTATAGAATATAATTCAGAATTTCCATCCTCGTTCAATCCCCCAATTAAAAATCCTGCCTGTTGTGGAATCATTGAAGGTTGTCTTATTCCATTGTAATTTATGTTTGTCAAAAGGCTCGCGGCATTTTTTACAGATGGTCTTGATTTAGACCTCAATTCTTTAAGTTTTAACTCTGCTGCAAGAAGTTTTGGAACTCTTTGAATATCTCCCGCCATTCCGCATCCAGCCATAACCAGATAATCATTAATTTGGAAAACTTTCCTTTCACGCTTACTCATTACAACATGTCCTGCGGTAATTTGCCTATCTGCAGCCATGACAATTCCATCCTTGCAAATGATTCCCAGAATGCTGGTTCCCGTCCTCAATATTGAATTTTTTAATTCTGCGTCCATGTTAAAATAATATTCATAAAGAATATCTTTAGAATTTACAATAATTCACATAATATCTATTTTATAAATTTTTCTATTCCCTCGCACTCACTCCGCTCGTCTTCTTGAACCTTATAACATTGTCAACAAAGCTTTCAATTTTCTGCTCGTGACTGACAATAATCAACTGCCCGACATTCAACTGCAAAAGAACGTCGCGCATCTTGTCCAGCTGCTGCGCGGAAAATCCGTCGGTCGGCTCGTCCAGAATAACCATGTCTTTTGTCTTTATCTTGCTTAGCAATGAATTTATCACCTGATTCAATGCAAGGCGATATGCCAGAGCGACCGCCGTTCTTTCTCCGCCGGACATGTAGGAATAATCCAACTCGTAATCATGCTGTTCTATAACCGGCGTGAAATTATCGTCAAGCTTAACATTGAACGTTTCCGAGACGAGCATTGAAAACCATTCTGAGAATAAATTTGAAAATTCCTTCTTTAATTTTATCATGACATTCTTCTCTATCATGGAAACCAGCGGAATAAACTTTTTTGTCAGCCAGCTTTCAATCTCGGAAAGATAAACGACTTGTTTTTTCATTTCTTCGGCTTTCTTTATTCTTTCCCCAAGTTCTGAAATTTGCCCCAGCAAAAATTCAATCTCTTTCTTTAATTCCGCCATTTTTATTTCAACAAGCCTTTCCTCCCTCATGGCAATTTCAAATGCCTTTTTTTTCTCCTCAAAAATTGCATCAAACTTCCTTAATTCCACAATTGAATTCTCCAGCAAAGATATCTTCAAAAGAATTTCCGAGATTTCCTTTTCCAATTTCAAGCTATTATTTTCAAGCTCCGAAATTTTCGCCCTTTTTTCATTCAAGTCATTTATCTTTATCCTCATTATCCTATGGTCCTGAATTTTTTTCTCCGCCCAATTTATTTCCGTTTCCATTTCTGACATTTTTATTTGCAGCGATGACTTTTCAAAATTAAGCGATTCCATTTTCTTAAGATTTTCAAAAATGCTCGTGTTAAGCTTCCCCATTATGTTATTTTTGTAAAGAACATTCACTTCTTGAAGGCACGTCGGACAGATGTCGACGCTGGCGATTCTGCTTTTCACATCGCCATTTTCCATATTTTTTGAATTCAATGAATTTATCTCTGAAGAAATCTTTATCAGAGAATCGCTCAAATCAACCTTGCCCCTCTTTTTCATTTTCAACTCCTCTTCAAGCCTCAATATTTCAGACTCGTCAAATTTTAAATCCTGAAATTCAAGAAGCTGCATATTAATCTGGCTTATATTTCTGGAATTATTTGACATTGAGTCTTTCTTTGCGGAGATTATTATTCTTGATTTTTCTATTTCCTGCAAAAAAACAGATTTTTCGCTGATTTTTTCCTGAATCGCGTCTTTTTCCTCCTGAATTTTCTTTCTTTCCTCGGTTTTTACAAACATCTCCCTTTCCATTGAAGAAATATTGCGGCGTTTTGTTTCCATTTCATCTTCTTTTGAGATAAGATTTGCCTTGTCCTGCTCGGAATTAATAGTCAGCGCCTCTTTCAATCTTTTTTCCTCCCTTATTTTTGCAGTCAAAATGGAAGTGTTCTCAAGAATTTTCTTATACTTGTCAATTCCAAAAATATGCCTCAGAGTGTTTATCCTTGTTTCCGGATCTTGAAGAATTATCTGCTTCATCTCTTCCTGGGGGGTATAAACTGTAAACTTGTAAAGAAGATTCTGCTTTTTTGAAAATTCCGCGGGATAACTAAGGAGATCAAGAATAAAACTTTTCAGCTCCATAACGGAAGTTTCTTTCCTTTCTCCGTCCACGCTAAGAAAGCATTCTTCCTGTGAAATAGATTTTCCCCTCTTCAAAATTCTTTCAACTGTTATTGACTTGCCATCAACTTCAAAATTCATAATTACTTTTCCAAATTGCTCCCCATTTCTCAACAATGACGAGCCCTTCTGCCCGGGCTGCAATCCGAACAAAGCAAATTCTATTCCCAAAAGAATTGACGTTTTTCCGGAGCCTATGTCTCCCGATAGCAAGATAGAGCCTTCAGGGAATTCCACTTCCTGATTTTTGTAGCTTCTTATGTTTTCAAGCGTTATTTTTTTTAGGCGCATTTTAAAAATTCAAAATCTTCTTAGACTCATCAATCAATCTCCTTGAAAAAGTGTCCGAAGTTTCACCCTCCTGTTTTTCCATGGAAAGCGAATTGATGAGCAGTTCAATTTTGTCGTCGAAAGATGACGGATTTTGCCGTGAATGAATTTTTATCGTTTCCTCTTCAACGTTCTCCGACTTTTCTATTTCAGATTCTATTTCAACTTCCTTCATTTTTAGATTATGAGTGTTCTTAAGAAGAAAATACGCCCCTTTTTGTTTCGCAAACTCTTCTATTTGCGCAAATTTTATATCTGAAATTTTTGAATTTTCAACCTCTCCCGAAATTCTAAGAAGAATTATCTTATCCGCAACGCTTCTTCTCCCAATCTCCGAAATTATTTCATCCGTCGCGGTAACGCCATTCATAAGCTGAATCGATATTCTCTCCACATCTTTTATTTTCAAATCAATGCTTTTGAACGGGTTTGGCAAATTTGAATCATAAACTGAAAAACTTCCGCACCCCAAATCTTCGAGCTCTGCAAAATTATTCGGAAACACCGGTCCGGGATAAACAAAATTTTTGTATTTCATTTTTACATGGATGTGTCCAAGAGCGCAATAATCTGCCTGTGGAAGTGAGTCGGCTTCAACATACTCTATGGGCAAATTTCCGGCAACCTTGTCTATCGTCGTGTGAAGCATCAATATCCTGAATCCTTCAGAGTCTTGCAATTTTAATCTCTTCAAATCTGCAACATCAAGCCCGGATTTTTTTCCAGGATAGCCGTATAAAACAACATTTCCATATTTTGTCGGCTGGAGTAAAAGTGTTTCTCCGTCATCTTCAAATATTGAAATATTCTTGCAAAATCCCGACTTTTCCAAAACATCAAGAAAAGTTTTTCCGGAGACAGAATAATCATGCGACCCTGAAATCAAGAAACAAGGTATTCCGGAATCCTTTAATTTTTTGAATTCTGCAAAAGTTTCTTTTAAAATTTCTATTGGGGGATAAGCGGTGTCAAATAAGTCCCCCGCAATAAGCAAAAATTCCACTTTTTCATTTATAGATATCTCCATCGCTTTTTGAAAAGACTGGAAATTCAAATCCTGCAGGGGCTTCTGCTTCCATCCCCCGAGGTGAACATCAGACATGTGGGCAAATTTTACCATCTTTTTACAAATTAAAATTGATAAAAGTTGTATATAAAGATAATTGTGGTAAAATTCTTTTATAACGGAATAATCTCAAAAACAGACAATTTCTCAAAAAATAATTTTTCTTCTCCAATTTTTTTCTTTTTGTACC
>CAYZEG010000036.1:0-210 GCA_964477635.1 Candidatus Woesearchaeota archaeon
GAACTGCAATTTATAATAACAGCCTTGACAATATCAGTCATTTATGCAATCATGATTTTAAGAAAACGAAAAAAAAGAAATTGATTTTAAGACTCGCCTCGTTTAAATTTGCCTTTCAGAACTAATTGCTCCGCATCGGAATTTTTCACGATGCTCTGCCAAAATAATATTATTAACAGAAAAAATCATAGCAGTTTAATCGTTATAATC
>CAYZEG010000036.1:220-6384 GCA_964477635.1 Candidatus Woesearchaeota archaeon
CTCCGGAACGCAACAACAAGTATTGCAATGTCCTTCGCAAGTGCAATTGCCATTCTTCGACGAACTGCAATTTATAATAACCGCCTTGACAATATCAGTCATTTATGCAATCATGATTTTCAGGCATAAAAAAAGAAAAAATAATCCATGATTCTTCGGATTGGTTGCGTCTATGAAGATGGTTGATGAGAAAAAAACTTCAGCGATGTTAAATAAATAATTAGAGACAAGTTTATAAAATAAATTTGCTTTTGCTTCTTATGAAAAAAGGGGCGGTGAGAATTATATTTTTTTCGCTGATTGCATTTGTTTTATTCTTCAGCTTCGTCAATGCTTTCTCCACTTCAGACATTGGAAAGCCGTCAAATTCTGTGGATAAAAATTATACTCTTGGCGGGATGATAACGGGATGGATAAATATAAGCTTAGACAAGGAACCCGCGAACTCTCTGATTAGCACAAATTTTGGAGACAGCATAGGATTAATGGATTTGATAATCCAAAATGAAATTACGGGCGGTTTGCAATATTCCTGTTCTCCAATTGATTGCTCTTCAGATTATTCCGCAGAAGGCAATGGGGCGGATGCCGTGACATGGATTTTGAAAAGCGGTGAAGAACATATTTTTGGGCTGAAATTTACAGGGGCGGATTTTACAGACGTGTTGGATTTTACAATGAAAATAACGAGCAACGCCCAAGAATCAAATTTAAAGCAGCTTTTTGCGGACTTTGGCGCAAATGGATTAATTGAATGGCAGTCGCATAGCGGCTCTGGAAATTACTATGGAGAAAATGACGGATGCTACGATGTTTCAACAGGCGAATCAGGCATAACTTCCACATCAACATTTTGCGAAAAAATACACATTCCGATATCTCCTTCCGTTGAAATAGGAACATATTTAATCAATCCGGCAAATCCCACGGCTAATCTTGTTCTGACAATTGACAATGAAAAAGGAGATGAGGCTTCCTGCGAAGCGCAGGCAAACAGGGAGGGGAGAGTTTCATGCATACCGCAAAATTTCCAAGTAAACGAGGAAGGAGATTATTATGTCTGCATAAAAGCAAAAACTTCCGCGGACAACTTCAAATATAACATAAATTTCGAAACCGGCGGCAATATTTGCGGATATGCCACAACGAAAACAAACAAAAAAGATTTTCAAATTTTTGCAAGCTTCGAGAAATTCGGAGCAATCAACGTTCTTGAAATCAACAGCGCCGAGGCGCTTGATTCCGGTTCTGAAAACGACATTGAATATGAAATTAAAAATTATATAAGCGAGAAATATGCAAACGATTGCACAAATGACTGCATTGTGCCGATAAGACTCTCATCAGGATATGGCGAGGATCAAACAGTAACAATTTCCGACGTGAATCTTATATATTCTTCCGGCGGAGAAGACTTCCAGAAAAATGGCTTTGAGATTTATGAATTATCCGAGGAACCGGCCAAGATAAGTTCGGAATATATAATGCTTTATCTGGACAATGCAGGATTTTCACTTCCAAACAAATTTGGTAATGTGGATTTGTCATTAAACTTAAACAACGTGCAATTGTTCTCCAAAATTGTTGAAATTCAAAAAATTCCGCAGATAACATATCTGCGCCCGCTTGTTGCGATAGCGGCTTTTCCAACGGAATTTGAAGCGCATGTTGAAACGTTTGACTCTGAAGCAGAAATAGTCAGCTATGAATGGATTTTTGGGGATATTGCAATGCTGGAAAACATTGGAGGAAATGGCGGAATAATAACAACCGGAAATAAAATAAGCCACGTATTTAATCAAACCGGTCAGACAACGATTACGATTTTTATAATTGATTCAAACGGATTCGCCTCGTCGAAGACATTCAACATAGTCGTGGCAACTCCCAAGGAAGCGGTGGATATTCTCCTGAAAAAAAATGCCGATAATTTAAACTCGGTGAAAGTCATGATAGACGGGCTTTCCGCATTTGAACGGGATTCGCTAAATTCCGCACTTGACTTCAGCAATCTTGAGGCGCAATTGAGCGGCGTTCAGCAAAAAGACGCCACGGCAATATCCGACAATGATTATGTGTCGCTGGCGACAGAATTGATGAGTATAAGAATTCCGGACTCTGTAGATATAACAAAAAATGTTGAATCAGTCTTATTTTACCCTCCAAGGGAAAATATCAATCTCAACATGCTGCAAAAAATTGGCGGCGGGAATTATACAGGTGACGAAGAAGCGTACATAGATGCGATAGTTGCGTGGGAACTTTCAAACACGCAACCGAGATTGAGCTCGAAAGAATTCACCGCAAATTATGAAAATAACAACCAAGAAGTTCTAAACATTTTTGAATTAAGCGTAAATGAAAACCCTTCAATACAGGGCGCTTATTTAATCATGCCAAAATTTGAGAACTTAAAATTTGACCGCGATTATTCGCAGAAAGAGGAGCAGGAAAACATTTACATTCAATTAAACGGCGGTGAAAAAATTGTTTTCTCCACGACGGAAAACATTGAATTTATAGAGCTTCCGTTTTTCATCTCTCCCCCGTTAAGCGAATTATCAATACAAAAAGGCCCCCTAATTGACACAGAAAAAATATCCAAACAAACATGGATAACCCTTGTTGTTTTGTTCGTGACTTTCATTGGCTTGATAATTTATTTCGTCATGCATCAATGGTACAAAAAGAAATATGAAAATTACCTTTTCAAAAATAAAAATGATTTGTACAATATCGTCTCCTACATACAAAACATGAAGAGGCAGGGCGTTGACGACAAAAAAGTTTCCGCAGGATTGAGAAAATCGGGATGGAATTCGGAGCAGGTCACTTACATAATGAGGAAATATTACGGAAAAAGAACGGGCATGTTTGAAATTCCATTTCTGGATTTATTCAAAAGAAAATAGGACTGCGCCCCGCGAAAATTTAATAAAGGAGGATAATGATAGTTAAAAAAAGGCAAAAATATGGCAATAAAAATAATGAGGAATTTTTTCGCAAGGATTTTTTTTAATCTCTTCAGGAGCAAGAAAAACATAAAACTGGGGTTTTATGGGCCTCCCAACGCAGGAAAAACAAGTCTGGCAAACAGGATATGCAAAGATTTCACGGGAGAAGAAATTGGGAGCGTTAGCAAAATTCCGCATGAAACTAGAAATGTTCAATTTAAGGAGCAAGTTGAAATTGATTACAAAGGGAAAAAAATGACTTTCAAAATGATAGACACTCCCGGAATTGCGACAAAAATAGATTACGAAGATTTTCTAAAATATAAAATGAAAAAAGGAGAGTCAAAAAAAAGAGCCAAGGAAGCAACTCAGGGAGTAATTGAATCAATAAAATGGCTGGATGACATGGATGTTGTCGTCGTTGTTTTGGATTCAACTGAAAATCCGTATAACCAGGTAAACATCACAATAATAGGAAATTTGGCCGCAAGAAAAATTCCCGTTCTTATAGTGGCCAATAAGATAGACATGAAAAAATCGGACATAAAAAGGGTTGAGGCCGCATTTCCAGAATACGACGTCGTCGGATTAAGCGCGAAGCATGGGACAAATCTTGAAGAATTTTATGAATCAATATTTAAACTTGCAAAAAAAATCTAAAAAAGGTGTGATATGAAAAAAGGAGTTGGCAGATTAAAGGGATTTACGATAAATTTCCTCCCATTTTCGGAAATAAGGGATTTGGACAGCACAAAGCGAATAAAGAAAATTCTTGACATAATCTTGGACAACAATATTTTGATTCTTCAGGGAAGATTAAAGCCCGAGGAAGAAACGAGATTAATCGGAGACACAATGGCGATGATAGGGCATGTTAAAAATTTCAAAGGCGTTGAACTTGCGGTAATTTCCGGCAACGGAAGCGACGGATTTTTTGGGAAAATGAGGATGGGCTTTGCCAATGCAATTTCAGGCTCCGATTTCGGCGCGATAACAATAATGGGGCCGGCGACGATAGTAAGAGAAATAAAAAGAAATCCGAAGAAGATTGAATTGTTTTTGAATAAGTAATTGTAAATATTAAAATTTTTATTGATAATTTTTTAAGATAAATGTGCTCGGCTCCGCTAAAAGAAATTGACAGCAAGCAAAATGGCGGTATTTATTATTATATATCGCGGTGAATCAAAGTTATCATTTTGGGATTTATGGGCGGGCAATTAATTATTTAAACCAAATATCCTTTAACAAAAAATGAGCAATAAAAAAGGGCTTTCCACAATCATTGTCACGCTGATATTGATTCTTCTTTCATTGGTTGCCGTCGGAATCGTGTGGGTTGTCGTCAGCAACATTCTTCAATCGGGAACGGAACAAACTTCTTCCGGATTGGGGCAGATATTCCTAAGCATTGGCATAGAAAATGTCAAAGTTGAAAGCAACGGAGATGTTTCAGTTTCGGTGAAAAGAAACGCGGGCGAAGGGGATTTGTCGGGAATAAACTTCATAGTTTCCGACGGAGAAAACTCGCAGGTAATTAAAAAAAGCGAGTCTTTGGGCGAACTGGCGACGAAAAAATTCACGATAACTTCCGCCGAATTAACGGGCGTCGCTTTTGTCAAGGAAATTTCAATCGCCCCGATTTCCGGGACGGAGGGAAATGAAAAAGTCGGAAGCGTTGTTGATAGTTTTGAAATAAAACCAAGGGAAAAACTCTTAAGTGCATTAGATTCTACAACAGGTTGGACGGCTCCAGCCTTTAGCCCTTCCGGATTGGATACCTTAAATAAAAAAGAGGGTTCTGCTTCTTTTTCAGGAACAGAGAGTGATATTGTTACTGACGCACCTCAGTTTAGATCAACCAATGACTTTGGAGATTTATCCCAGTTTTCAAATGACAATGATTTCTTGGAATTTTGGTTTTATATAGACGATATAAGCAAGATTACTTGCAACAACGCCGGCATAGATTGTCAGGTTGAATTAGGAAATACAATAGACAGTCAAGAATATTATTGGCAAGTAAGAACTATCGGGCTTGTAAACGGATGGAACCATGTCGCATTGAAGATGGGCAGCGCGACAAAAGGAGTAACTGGAGGACCAATAAACTGGGCATCGGGAGTGGACCATTTTAGGATTTATCTCCGTGATGCAGGACTGCAACCATATACTGCTAAAATAGATGAAATTAAGATGGTCTCCTATAGAATTTAATTTTAAAAAACAATCCATAAATTTATAATTTGTTTTCTTCTTAGATATTCATGCCACATCAATGCACGAAGTGCGGGGAAATTTATCCCGTAGGAGACAGAGCCATTATTGACGGATGCAGAACGTGCGACAGTCATTTCTTTTTTTACATAAGGGACGAGCAACTGAAAAAAATCATGGAAAATCCGATTGAGCTTCCAGAAAAAGACAGAGAAAAAATTGAAAGTGACGTAAGGGAAATGGCAAAGATGGAAGATGATACGACACCCATAATTCTAGATATAGAATCTATAAGGGTGATAAGTCCCGGGAAATATGAAATAGATGTCGTGAATCTTTTCAACAAAGACAGGCCGATAATTTTCAAATTAGGCGACGGAAAATATGTAATTGATTTGTCAATGCTTAGAACAGACAAGTCCGGGATAAAAATTAATGAAGATTAACCCATTGTTCAAGACTAAAGATAGACAAACTGGAAACAGAAAATAAATAATTGAGCAATTACAGATACATTTTTAAACTAATTCTAACCAAAAATGGAATGGATGAAATTATGATAAACAGAGCTGACGTAAGAATGTATAGTTTAATTCCCAATTTTGCACTCAGATTTTTATCTAGAAGAGCCTTAAAAAGTATGTATGATAAAACTATGATTGAAGCGGTTGGAGAGTATGAAACTCCTATCGCTGGCGGCGCGTCTTTGGATTTTAGATCTATAAAAATTGCAACTGTTAATATTGAACAGGAAATAGAAAGAAGGAGTCTTGAGAAGAAACCATTAAATCCGCATGAACAGACTTCTAAAAAAGTATATGCTTCAGAAATTTGGAGAGAATTTCATTAGAATAATTTATTGATAGATATAAAAAGTCTTCTTAATTTTTTTATTTATGTCAAAGAAAATTGATAAAATGTCAGAAGAGACGTTGAAAAAAATTTGACGGCATTTAATAATATCGCGGCTTATTCAAGTTAACACTCTGTTCT
>CAYZEG010000037.1:0-6319 GCA_964477635.1 Candidatus Woesearchaeota archaeon
TGGGTTATTTTCATCTCCAAATCATCAACAGCGACGGCAAAATTCATCAGCGGCCAGACGCGATATTTATTTTTCTGAAGCGGATGCTTTGTTTCATTAATTCTTGCCAACGGAAAATCTCGCATTGCGGGATTTTTGTGTTTCGTTCCGCCTTCACTCTCGGGAGTTCTAAATCTTAAAACAGCTTCCCCCACTTCATATCTGTATTTTTTATTTTTGCTCAACATTAATTTCCATCTATGCAAATCATCTTTAACATCAAAAAATCTGCACGGACATCCGCCAATTTCCAAATTCTTTTCAAATTCATCCTTCTCACAAATGCAAACATACGCGGATTTTTTCCTAATTAATTTTTCCACATATTTATAATAAATTTCCATTCTATACGATTGGATGTGAAATTCAATGTCTTTATTGAAAAGCCAGTTTATTTCGTTTTCAATCATTTTATACGCTGGCGGATAAATGTTCTCGGGATTTGTGTCCTCAATTCTTATAATTAATTTTCCGCCGTATTTTTTTACGTAAAGATAAGACAGGGAAGCTGTCATGGCGTGCCCTATGTGGAGCGGTCCCGACGGCGACGGCGCAAATCTCATTACAACTCCTTTTTTTCCAACATTTGGCAATTCTGAAAGCCCCTCGCGCCCTTTTCTTTCGCTTACCTTTTCCTGCAATTTTTCAAATTCTTTTTCTTGTTCGTCCAAACTCATTGAATTAACTTCGGAAACAATTTTAGAAATAGTTTTTATGCATTTTGAAACCTCGCTCTTTTTCAAACCTTCATGAAACAGCGAGGAAATAACAGACCCTTGCTGGGCTTTTCCATCGTGAGAAACTGCGTTTTTCAAGGCATAAGCGTGGGCTTTTTCAGAGAGGTTTTTCATCAGCATTAAATTATTAAATAATTACAATTTATAAAATATATGAGTAAAGATAAATTTTTTGGATATGTTTTGACAGCCATAGGATTATTATTTATTTCTTTTCCACATTCACTAACCGGGGCTGTAATCGGCGCAACAATCTTTAATGGAATTAAAATTATTTTCGGCTTAGTTTTTATTGTTGGAGGGATTGCTTTAATTGTATCCGGGTTGGAAGATATAACTATTTATTCAAAAAAGAATGGTAAAAATAGGGAAGCGCATTTGATTGATCCAAAATTAACGTTGGGAAATCTCGACATGACTTTAGACGAATTTAGAAATGGAGTTGAAGAAATAATAGACGATTCAGAATTAATGGATATTGTCCGAGAAACTTATGTGCCTCAATTGGAGGAAATGAAAAACAGTTCAAAGAAAGAGTTGGCCGATAAATTTCTTGAAGTTTTGGAGAGAGTAAAAAAAGATGAGTATAAATTGCCAAAAGATGAGAAGAGAGAAATAAGAGATACTTTTACGCAACTTAGGGGAAATCTAACCCCGCAACAAAAAGGCGTGTTTCACAGATATGGCATTTCAATGGAAGTTGGAGCAAAACATAATAAACTTCGTCTTGGTGACGGCATTTTAACCTTGTCGAAGGGAACTCATGAAAATCCAAGAACTGGGCAGAATTTTTCCCACGAACTAACTAAATTTATTGAAAAATATTATAAAAATAGTTAATTCCCGACATAAAATCCTCTTCTTTTGAGTTCTTCGCTATCTTCAATTCTTTTTGAGTCGGATGTTATATAAAATCCATTGCCACCCTCAAAAGAAAATCTTGACGAAGAGCTCTTGTCAAAAATTATACCCTTTTTTTCACAATATTTTCTCAATGCGGAAAAATCAAAATTTAAATCAGGATTTACAGATACTTTCTTAGTAGTACCTTCTTTTTTTCTTATACCCTTCAATGCTTCAATCTCAAGGGAAAATAAATTGCCTCCAGATATAATGCAGATTTCTTGTATCATAAAAAAATACTCTGATTTAGGTATTTAAACTTTTGTCATATTTTCATATCTTTCCAACAAAATTGCTTCCGCTTTGCAAAGAATAAAGATGGTAATAAATTGATTACTTGGAAAAGAAGATGAAAAGTAAGAAGATTTTAAAACATTAAAATCCTTTTAGAGAAAACCAAAGAGAGTGAAAATGGAAAAAATTAATTCTGCAATAAAAATTCGTAATAAATCTTGGAAAAAAAGCGAGTATATTCCAAGTTGGGTTAATATCGAAGAAGTTGGTTTAGACTATTTTTGCACACGCCCAGATATTGCAAAATTCTGCTGGGAAAATCTTTGTAAATATTTAGCAACCGAAAATGTAGATTTATCAGAATATAAATTTATAGAACCATCAGCAGGGCTTGGAGCATTTTATGATTTATTGCCAAAAAAAAGAAGGATGGGAATTGATATTGTCGAAA
Organism: Candidatus Woesearchaeota archaeon; assembly: GCA_964477635.1. Lineage (GTDB taxonomy): Archaea > Nanobdellota > Nanobdellia > Pacearchaeales > GW2011-AR1 > JACQLK01. The sequence goes on from CAYZEG010000037.1 coordinate 2,365, forward strand.
GCAATCCTGATTTTATTCAGCAGGATTTTTTATCTTGGCAACCTGAAAATAAAAGACAGAAATATATCTGTGTTGGAAATCCGCCTTTTGGTTACAGGGCTTGGTTAGCTTTGGCTTTTGTAAATCATGCAAGTTTATTTTCAGATTATATTGCTTTTATTGTTCCTATGGCTTTTCAGAGCAACGGCAAAAGCAATGTAAAAGATAGGGTTAAAAATTTTCATCTTGTCCATCAATCTTCATTACCTGCCAATAGTTTTATTGATATTAACGGAAAAACTGTAAAGGTTAACGCTTTATGGCAGATATGGAAAAAAGGAAAAGCTGAAAAACACATAGAAAAAACATGTGATGACTATATTGACTTATTTACAGTAGATATGCGAAAGGAAAGAAAATGTGGGCATAGAAGATTACATGAAGCTGGTTTCTTTTTACAAAGAACTTTCTATACCGAACCGCCTAAATTGGTAGAAAGTTTTAATCAAGTTAAATACGTTTGTGGTTATGGAATTGTAATTAAAAAAGATAAAGAAAAAGTTCTTGAAATACTGCAAAATGCGGATTGGAATATTTTAAGTAATCTTGCAAGTCATAATTGCAGACATATTAGTATGGAACATATAAGGAAATCTTTAATAAATGCGGGATTTATAGATAATAAAATAAAAGAAACACAAACCATCTTAAATGACAGACCCATTAGCTTTACTTATAAAAATCGCCAAAGAGAAGCATGTTGACAAGAAATGGATTGACAAACCGCTGTATATTATAAAAATTTTAGCAAATTCAAGCAAAGGAGATTTGGCAGAAGAATTTGTTGTGGAATATTGTCAAGAATTAGGATTTAAAGTAGAAGACAAAAAAACAAGGTTGGGAGATTATGATAAAATAATAAATGGAAAGAAATTTGAAATAAAAATGGCAACTGAAGATTTGACGGGCAATTTTCAGTTTAATCATATAAGATATGATTACAAATATGATTTTGTGCTTTGTCTTGGGGTTTCTCCGGATTCTATTCTTTTTGAAATATACACTAAATCAGATATTATAATAGGTAAAGCTGGAAATCTTGTAAGCATGGGCAGGGGACAAAATTCAAGTTTTAAATTAACCAAACCTAAAAATACTTTGAGACCTATTAGCGAATTTAAGGATAAACTTAAATCTTGTCTTAGGTCTTGAATAATTTTAAGCAGGACTTTTTAAACTGCGACTTTTTCCATGTAGTTTATTATTCTGCAAATTAATAAATTTATCCAGAATTGCCTTGGGACGTTTCCCGCTTTGGAATTTCCTCGGCGCGGTTTCTCATTTCCAGAACGTCAATTCTTTGCTGAAGGAGAAAAACCTGATTTGAAAGCTCTTCAATCTTGGCAGACATTTCCATTATTCTATTCGTCAGTTTTCTCCGCCTTTCTTCAACGCTTTCATTTGCATCAATTGAAAATCCTCCGGACGGCGCCGGATTCTCCGCAAAATTATCAACATTGATTGCCGGCTGAATCTTGCTCTCATTGAAAGCCTTTTCCTCATTGTATTTTTTTGAAAGGTCAATTACCATGTCTTTTTTTCCAAATCCAAACAATCCCATCGGAATTGATGGAAATTATTGTTTTTAAGATTTGTCAAAATTTATAAGTCAGAAAGATATTTGATTTTATGGCAATAAACGGAGCTGTGGCTCTTGAAGATTTGTCTCCGATTCTCCAGCTGCAAATAAACCAAATCAGCCTTTGGATAAAGGGACTTGGAGTTATAGCCATTGCATGGATTGTTTACTCAATTGTCATGTTTTTTATAAATCAAAAGAGGGCAAAAAAAATTGAAGAACTTGGAAAAAGCGTCAAAAGAATGGAGAACAAAATAGACAAGCTCGTCTCAAAGAGATAAAACATTTTTTAAACATCTCATACTTTAATTTCGAATGGCTTCAATAAGGCAGATTTTTGGAAAAATTAATCCGCATCTTTATGCAGAGAACGGAGACAAGCTTCTTGAAAAATACGGCTCCATGGATAAAATTCCGGCTGATGAGGTCGAGCCGAATAATCTTGGAGAGCACAAAATAATTTATGATTCTTCGTCGGAAACACTTGAGCCGTTGTACTTTTGGGTTTTGGATGTTCTTGAAAATCGGGGATTAAAGCCGGAGAAGATAATTGATAATTTTTCATCGTCTCCGGGAAGCGGACATTTTGCGGAGCTCGGGCAAAGAGCGTCGATAATGCAGCAACAGGGGGCAAAAATTCTCGGAGATGTCAACACCGTTTTGAGAAGCGTGCTGAATATTATTTACGATTTAAAAGAATTCAGAATAAGGCTTGAACATTATGAAGCGTTGAAAGACAAAGACAGGGATAAAGTGCAATCCGCGATACTTTCATTGAAGCAAGTTTGGATTGACAAAGTTGACATAGTAAAAGGAAATTCAAGCGTCAAGGCGATGGCATTTCAAGGCGGATTTCAAACTTTGCTTCATGCTTTTTTGGCAGCCAAGGATGAAAAAGATGTTGATGCGATGGATTTGAACGATGTTGTAAAAAGAATCTTGAAGCCAAGAATTCAGGAGTTTAATTTTTGGCTTGAGCAAAGCGAGAAGGAGCTGAGAAAAAGATACGAGCTTGAAAAAACTTATTTGAGAAGCCAGGTTAATTCTCTGAAACTTTACGCAAGATGGGCGAAGCCATATCTGAAAGCCGCGCAACAGCTTGAAATGAAAGACATGAGCAAAGAAGCTTCCTTAGTCAAGAGCTTCAACACGATAATTCTTGAGCTGACGCTTCTCGGAAAATCCAAACTAAATGTCAGGGACGCTGTTCTTGGCGGAAAACTTCCAAAAGATTTCATGAATTTCAAAATAACGAGGAATTATTTTTCATGCGTTCTTGTTGAATTCAGATTCAGGGGAATTCCGCAGAGGGCAAACCAGCAATCGCATTATGTTTTTGGCGGAAAGGCGGAAATAGTTTTCAGCGCGTACGCATTTAACCAGGACGAGCTGGACATGTTCAACCAGGAAATGCAAAAATCAGATTTGGAAGATGTTTTGAAAATGGTTGACGGAATAACAACCGACAGCCTTGGACAATTGCAGGATGAAATTAATTTTTTCCTTGAAGACAAAAGCAAGGATGTGAAAAAAAGCGGGGCAAGAGATTCAGAAGAGATAAATCCATTTCTTGCGGCGTTTGGATATTACAATGTTTCCCAGGAAGAAAGAGAAAAAATGCGCGATTTGCCGATAAAAGACAAAATGAGAAAAATCTTCGGATTTGGAAAAAAGCCGGAGGAAAAAAAGGAAAAAAAAGAAATCAAAACAATAAGACGCGACGATTGGATTGAAAAAACGCACTTGAGAAAGCTTGCCATGGAATCTGCGGAAGACACAACATTTGACATTTTTGACATTTACAAGAAACAGCACGGAATGCCGAGCTATACATGATGAGGAGCAAAGCAAAAAGGGAGAAAAAAGACAAAAAAATTTCTAAAAAGAAAAAAGCAGAGGTTAAAAACTCCGACGAAAAGAAAGTTGGGAAAAAAAAGGAAGAATCACAGCTTGAAGAAGAGATTGAAGAAGCCGAAGATGAAAAAAATATTTCCGGGTTCTTTCCGCAGTTTCCACCGGTAAAATTTTCTCCGGTTTTAGAAAAAGCTGCGAGAACGCAGGAAACGAATCTTGAACAGCAAATTTCCAACATACCGGTTAGGAAAAATGAAGAGGAAAGAGTCATAAGATATGGCGGAGAAAAATCAAATTACGAAACTGCCAAACCAGATGAAGGACGAATATTCCAATACGCAGAAACTCCGACGACATATGATGTTGCTTTGAGCGAAAAAAAGAGAGATGTTGTGGATTTCAACGCGCCCAGGCAGAAATGGGAAACGAGTGAAAGAAAGGAAACCATGACTAAAATGGAAAGGGCGGGATTTGAAGAAATGC
>CAYZEG010000038.1:0-6075 GCA_964477635.1 Candidatus Woesearchaeota archaeon
TATCCCCACCCGTCCAACAGAATAAGGTATTAACTTGAACTCGCCGATTATAATTAAACTAAAACCCCCTAAGATAAATTTCCTTTTTCGTTAATAATTTTCATATTGGCGGAGCCGAGCGATTTCGCGAGAAATAATTAATCTCACAAAATAATATAAATTTCTCGCTTTCCTATTATTATATGGATTTTAGGGGGTTTTGCAAGGGGTTTTATTTCTTCGCGATGGCCTATGCGTAATGGCTCTTTCTGTTCCCTATCTTCCTTTCTTCGGGGGCAATGCGTAGGGTGTCCCCTCGCTAATAAACAACCGGCATCTCTTCCTCTTTCATCCACCATTCCAAATCTGGAATTTCGGCTTCAATTCCCCTTGCCTTGCAATATCCCCTCGTCAAAAGGTAGAAAATCAATCCGATGCTTTTTACACTCTTGTTGTTTCCAATTATTACCTTGTCAGCGCCATGAGCAAAGTTATTGGTGTCGCAAACCATCAATATTTTCCTTTTGACTTTTAGCGTGTCGCTCAATGCGTTTCTGTCGAGCCACGAATCAATTATAACCGTCAATTCATTCTCGGTAAAGTTTGGAAGCTTCGGATTTGTCAAAATTCCGGCAGGATATTTTTTCGTGAAAATTCTTATTCCAGTAAGTTTGGAAAACATTTCGGCGAAGTTCCATCCTGCCTGCCTTTTGCAAACAAGAATTATATCTCCCGGATTAAACTGCGAAAGATACCGAATCCCTTCTTTCAATTTTTCGTCAATTAAATCCGTGTTGAAAATTGCAAGTCCGTCCGCCCTTCTTCTGTAAACAAACGGCTTCATGTCCGGGGTTACAGCCCTTTTGCCTATGTAAATTCCAGACTTGACATATTCTTCAAGAGGGACAAGCATCTCGCTCCTCTTTTTTGCCCTAACTTGCTCCTTCAACTCTTCGGTTTTTGTCTCTGCAATTTTTAATGAAAGCTTTTTAGCTCTCTCTAAAAGTTCTTTCTTTCTTTTTTCCAAATCAGAATCAAGATTTTTTTCAGTTTCAAGAGATTCACTGCGTTCACTCGTTTCCCTACGGGAAAGAGATTCAAGTTCGGCAAGTTCTTTTATTTCGCCTTTGCCTTCCGCAAGCTCTTCGCTGATTTCAATTTTTTCTGCTTTTTTTTCGGGCATAGAAACTCAGGGAGAAATAGATTTTTAAGGGTTTCTATGGCTATTTTTTCAAACTCTTCCCTATCTCTATTAATCTATTTATTTTTGAAATCCTTCCGCTTCCGGTTATTCCGCATTTGAAAAAATCCGCCTGAAATCCGAAAGCCAAATCTGCGAGAATGCTTTCGTTTGTTTCACCGCTTCTATGCGAGAAAACTATTTTTATGCCATTTTTCTTAGCAAGTTCGCAAACTCTTTTTACTTCCGTCAATGAACCGTTCTGATTTGGTTTTACAATCAATGCATTTATGCTCTTCATCTTTATTGCTTTCTCCGTCCGGTTATAATCTGTGACTGTTAAATCATCCCCGACGATAAGGCTCTCGGGAAATTTTTCCAAGAGCTTTGCAAAACTTTCAAAATCTTCTTCTTGAAAAGGATCTTCAATATAAAACAGATTAAAATTTCCTATGAGATTTGAAATGTATCTCATTTGCTCCTCGGCATCTCTTTTCAGCAGGGGATTTTTGTAAAGATATTTCTTTCTTGCATAAAAACTGGATGATGCGACATCTATGCCGATTGGAATTTCCGTAATTTTTAGCAAATCAAGAACTGCTTTTTCATTTAAGGAAGTTATCCAAGCGTCCTCGTCATTTTTCTCTTTGCTGAATTTTTCATCATCGGATTTGAGCCAATCTGCGATTAAATCCTTGTTTTTCAGATTTTTTTTCTGATTTTCATTAATGGTTGTAGCGTTGGGAATGAGAAGAAATTCTTGAAAATCCGGTTTTTTTTCGGCGTTTGAATGTCTTCCGCCGCCAATGCAGTTTCCAGCAAGTCGCGGGAATTTTTTTGCCGAAGGATTAATCAATTCCCAAATATCTTTTTTGTTTTCTTTCGCGAGCGCTTTCAAAACTGCGGATTCAAGCGCAAAAAGGGTGTTTGCTCCGATATGTCCATGGACAATGTCCTCAATTCTTTTTAAATCGTCAAATTTTTCAACCTTTTCTTCGGTAAAATAGTCGCTGAATTTTACAAGCGTTTTTATGTCGTCTTCAAGATTTTTTTTGTATGATTTTGCTTCGTGTTTCCCTTTTGATTTTCCATTAGGGGCGCTTGCAGAAAAATTTCCGACATTTGTTTTTATGGAAACTTCAATGGTTTCCTCTTCGCGGGAATCCAGAATTGATTTTGCAGAAACGGATTTTATTACAACCATATTTCAATAAAAGAAAAGAGTTATATAAAATTTCCCCACCCGCCCACCCAAGAGAACGGAGTGATAATAAAAAATCGCCAAAGTTTTTCCCAATTATCAATCTGAATATCGGAGAAAAATCGTGCGGAACGCTGATTTTGAGAAATAAATTAAGCGAGCCGAATGGCGAGCGTTAAAAATAATCAATCTTTAAAGAATTCCAGATTATATTTTTTGCATATATCCACCAAATACTTACCAACCTCTTTTTCCAATTCTAAAAAATTGTTATATTCTTTTTCAAAGTCAATCTTTTCTTTTGGATTTTTTGGATGCGGATAATATCCAACAAGATTTATTGTCTCTTCATTGACTTTTTGATCAGTTTCAAAATAGTTTGGATCTATATGGACAAAATAATTTCTTATTGTGGCTAAAGCCTTTAATTTACTCAAAATTTTATCGTCAAAATCTTCCACTATCTTTTTTAAAATATTTATTCTAAGAATAGATTGAAAATATTCATCATTTAGAACTTGGAATAAAAAATCTCCTCTAACTATCCCTCTTCCATCTTTATCCTTAAAATAATGGGATGAGATTATTATGTTTATTATACTCTCTATATTGATAAATTTTCTAATCACATAAATTCTTTTTTTGTCTAATTCTTCTTTCAACATTAGGCAATCAATCTTCCCCGCCTTCGTCTTCCTTCTCTTCTTCCATTTCGTCGTCGGGATTTGCAAGCTCCATAATTTCGGCGTCTTCCGCAATGTCTTTTTCTTCTTCGCCCTCTTTTTCGGCGATTTTCTGCTCCGCGGTTTTTTCCTTTATTCTTTTAAGCTTCTCATTTTTTCTCAATGGCATCGGCCTGTTGACGGAGATTGGGAGAATTCCAGATTCCAATTCTATCTCGGCAATTTTCAGCGCGTCATATCTTATTTTTTCCAAATCTTCTTTGCTGATTTTTATAAGAACTGGCGCGTTCATTGCAATTTGCAGAGCCCTCGCCCCTAAAATTCTTGCTTTTTCATATCTTGTGAATTCTTGTTCCATTGTGTTGATTAGTTAACTTTTATTTTAAAGTCTTCTCCAATTTTGCGTGAAGAGTTTTCCATGCCTTTTCAGACAAGTCTATGATGTTTTCCATTTCCTCAATGGATAATGCGAAATGGTCTCCCTTTTGCATGGATGAAATTGTTCCGTTGCAGCTTCCAATCGTGACTCTTGTTTCACTCGCGTCCTCTTCTTCTTGCGTCGGATCAACGATTATATGCTCGCCAATTTTATAGAATGTGATTGACAATGGCGTGTCTTCCCTTATCGGAATTTTATCTTCAGTCCATTCTCCGTAAACCACTTTTTCTTCCTTCTTGTCATATTTTGGAATTCTTGCGGTTTTCAGGGCGGCAACAACTCCGATTCCGGCCGCATCAAGCAAATTTCCGTCAGCATTCAAAGAATAAATGTCTATGAAAACATTCCAAACCTTCTCTCCTTCTTTTATGCAAAGTTTCTCCAGCTCGATGAATTTGCTTTCCCTTACCATTCTGTCAAGAATTCTCGCAAGTTCAATTGACTCAATGCTCGGCGGTCCGGGTTCAAATCTGTCAGAACTCATTGGAAGCAATTCTGCAGTGACCATAAGATTTCCCTTGTCTGGCGAATCAGGATAAGGTTCCGCCAAATCCATCTTCACTCCGACGAGAACTTCCGTATTCCCAAGTTTCACCCTCGCGCTTCCCTCTGCCTTGTCGGAAACACCAGTTTCTATCTCCAAATTTCTGAACTCATCAATTTTTCTTCCATCGAATCTTTTCCCCTGCATTAAATATTCCCTTATTCTTTCAATTGTTACTTTTGGCGTTTCCATTTTATTTGGCAGTAGTTACTTTTACCTCAATTGATTTTATTTTCGGCTTCCCAATTAGACCAAATTCTATTATACCTACGTCTATAGTTTGTAAAAGTGCCTCTCTGATTGCCTTTGGTTCCAACATTTCATAATCTTCACGGGATTTTGGAGTTATATCTTTCCCGTCTTTATATATCCTCATTATCCTTGAGCCATCATATTTCATAACATATTCTGTCATTTTATTTTTCTTCCTCCAAAGAATTCTTTAGTGCTTCTTTTTGAACTTCATAAATTTCTTTGTTTGCTTTTCTTGCAAGTTTTATCGCTTCTTTCAATTGTTTGCTTTCAATATTTCCGTCAAGTTGAATGTGAGTTATTTTTCCTTCGGAAGTCATCGTTATCGGAATGTCCGTCGCTCCCTCGCCCTCTTCCCAATCTTCCTCTGCTTTTGACAAATCAACAACAAGTTGCTTGTCAAGTTTTCCTATTGAAACGCTTGAGACCATGTCTTTCATCGGAACTCCGGCATGAGCCAAAGCCAAAGCAGCGGCATTTATTCCGGCGCATCTTGTTGATGCATTCGCTTGAATTATGCTTACATGAACATCGATTACCTCCCCTGGAAATTTATCAACCATGACAACTGGTTCTAAAGCCCATTGCGAGATTTTGCTTATTTCCTGGCTTCTTCTGCTCGGTCCTGGTCTTATTCTTTCTGAAACGGAAAAGCTAAGCATGTTGTAATTATATCTCAATGTTCCTTTTTCAAAATTAACCAAATGCGCCGGATGCATTTTTTTCGGTCCGTAAACTGCCGCGATTGCAACCGTATCCCCGAATGAAAACATTGCGCTTCCGTCGGCATTTTTTATGACGCCGACTTTCGCCTTTATCTCTCTCGTCTCGTCAACTTTTCTTCCGTCCGGGCGTTTGAAATTTTCTGTTTTTGTCATTTTATTTTGTAAATATTACTGAATATATTTCCTCTACTCTTTCCTTTACTTTAGTTGGTAATGAATCTCTCCCATCATATACTTTCTTTATGTCTTCTCTAAGGCTGTTGTAGACTTCCAAGGATTCTTCAGGCGTGAGTTCTCTGAATATCCCATCTTCAGTCATTTCTGTTAATCTGCCTTCTTTTGAATTTGTCATTTTATCTTCTTCCTGTAAGCCAATTAAATTTTCTTTCCCTTAATCCGCTTTCTAATTTAGTTTTTGTGATTACTAATTCGTAATCTTTTGGATTTTGATGGTAAACTAATTTGGTGCTGTAACCTTCTTCACTAAGCATCGTCTTTAAATCTCTTGGTGCATTATATTGTCCGTGCGGAGAAAAATGTTCCCCTAAACTAATGGCATATTCGTCAACGTCTTTTAATCTTGTAAAGTCAAATTTATCTAACAAATCTTTCATTCTAACTTCTGCTTCCAACAATAATTCAACCAACCCATCAGCTACTGTTGTCATTTCTTCTCCCTCCCAAACCATTTTTTAACTTCTTCCGTCAATCCTTCAACGAATGAATTTTCAACGATGAACGAGATTGCTTTTTTTGCGTAAAGTTCGTCTTCAACATTGTCGCCCTGAATCCAGATATATCCGTTTTGCCCGACGGTGATGTCGCACTTTGTCTCGTCCTTTATCATGCTTATCATGCTCCCTTCCTTTCCTATTACTCTTGGAACTTTGTTTGAATTTATTTCCATTATCAGTCCTGCGTCAATCCTTCCAAGCCCCCTGATTTTTATTGTCAAGTCAATTCCCCTTTTGGAAATGTCCATTATCTTTGCTATCGCCATGTCTCCAATGTCAAGAACTTCGTCCAAGCCATTTTTATCTACGTATCTTGGCGTCTCTGAAATTGGAATAAA
>CAYZEG010000039.1:0-5954 GCA_964477635.1 Candidatus Woesearchaeota archaeon
GCCTCGCTTAATTGCTCCGCTAAACCAGTGTTGATAAAAAACGACTAGTAAATTTTGAGTGTTAGCAATTTTCCATCGGCGGAAAAATCTGGCGAAGATGATTTTGAAGCAATGAATTTTTCTTGGGTGGGCGAGCGACTTCAAGGTAGAGAGTAAATTTTTATTAATGACTCGTGCGGGGTCGCGAGGAGGTGGGAATTAATTAATCAACTTTCTGTCAGTAATTCCATACGGATGAAATTTTATTATTCCCGCCTCAACCAGCAAATCTCCAAAACCAACAAGATATTCGCTTCTCGTTCTTTGGCTATATAGTATTTTTTTATTGGCTTCTCTCTCGCGTTTAAGAATTTCATCTTCATAAATCAAAAATTCTTCGTTCATTGAAACCTCCTGCTCAAGATTTGGAACATCCTTGCCATTATTTTTTTTTCTGTTTTCCAAATAAATTCTCACAGCTTTGTACAAATCTTCTGTCGAAGATTTTTTTGCCTTTTCTCTCAACATGGAAAGCGGTTCTTCATATTGAATTTCAAATGACATTTTAATCAAGACTGCGGAAACCGTTTTCCAAATAACAACTGGCTTATTTTAATTTTCATTTTTTAAAGTTGGATTGTAAACCCTCTTGAATTCTCCGAAGCTGAAATAATTATCTCCATTCTCGTCTTCGGCAAAGAGAAAGGGCAAGCCGACAAAATAGCCGGCAATTTCCTTCCTTGCTTCATCGGCATAATCCTTGTAAATCAGCGGATAAACAATCCTTATGACTCTGTCATTGTAATTATTGTAATAATCAACCGCAAGCTTTCCATTTTTTTCAAGATGACCCCTGACATTCCAAAAATCCACATCCGGCAATTCTGTGAGGCTTATTCTCGGCATCTCTTTCGCACCGGTTTTTTTGGAAGCTGTAGATTCTGCTGAAGCGGAACTTGCGTAACTATTAGGATTGCCAAGCGAGCACCCTCCAAACGCAAACATTCCCGCGACAAACAAACCAAGGGAAAAATTAAACGTCTTTTCCATTTGAATACATATAGCCGGGGTTTTTAAAAATTATTGCCTTAAAAAATATAAAAAATAAAAAATAAAAAAGATTTGGCTCAGTTCTTCATGAACATATGGTAAACCATGTAAAGAGCTGACAATCCAACCAAGTCATAAACTATCCTCATGACCATTGGCCAGCTTCCCAACAAGGACTCAACCAAATTGTAGTTTATAGCTCCAACAAGTCCCCAATTAACGCCTCCAACGACCACAAGAACGAATGTGACCCAGTCAACAAGATTCATTTTCATTTTAGCCTCCTCTTTTTGTTTAATTTTTAGTGGAAACATCAAGAAAAAGGAATATAAAAAGGTTATTAATTTTTTTTCAAGCAAAACAATCCTTAAAAAGAGGAATTTCGTATTTTTATTAATGGCTGAAGGAGAAAAATTTTTCGGCGACGTTGTTGTTTGCAGGGGGAATGGTTGGGACAACCAAGCAATAGAAGTTTTTACAAAAAACCCGTTCACACACTGCGCGTTAAGAACTGGAGAAATCAGCGCAGTAAGCCTGAGACTTGAATATTCGGACATGATCAAAAGAATAATTGAAGTTTCCGTATCCAACGCAGGCATTTCCAAGGTTCCTTTTTTTGACCAATTTTTAAAATACACCGGAGTTTCAAAAGGTCCAAATCTGGAAAGGATAATACAACGCATTGATTTGGAAAATCCTCCCGAAACTTATTCTGAATATGTCATCTTAAAACACAAAAATATCACCCCGGAAAAAAGAATTAAAATGAAGGAGATTTATGAGAAAACAAAAATAGAAAATTACGATTTGAAGCTTTTTCTCAAGATGGCTTATGAGCATTCAAAAGAGATAGAAGTAAACTTCAAGAATGCTTCAACTGTTGGAGCTTATCTTTTTGGGAAAGCGCTTTCTTTTTTTTACGACGATTCGGAAATTGAAAGCCAGCTAGACCCTCTGACAATGCCCTCTTTATATCTGTGCAGCACGGTAATATCCAGATTATACTATCACGTTGACCTTGAAATAGTTCCAAAATTAAAATGGAGACAAATAGAGCCGCAGCATTTCAAGACTAGCGCAAATTTTATAGAAGAAAAAGACTGGTTAAGGCCCGATAAAAAAGCAAAACACAAGCCTTAAATATCCGATATTTCTTTGATTTTTGCAAGTCGGGCAGTCAACTTTAGGAGTCGGGCATTAAATTGCCAAGTGATGGAAAAAATCATTGCTGATTCTGAGCGAAGGTCCGCCCACCACATTAACGTTGCCGTCGAAAGACGGGCATTGCGAAGTGCAGCTCTATGAAGATAATCGCAAGATTATTTCGTAGCGGAAATCGCAAGATTTTCGACTGATACAGAAACGGCACAGCCTTTGCGGAGTTATGAACCTTGCGGGAAACTGCGAAGCAAAGGATTTGATGAAACGAGCATCTCAACGGGTGCAACCCAAAATTGGGGCTTAGTTGAATGTTGACAAGTTCGGTTCGCAAAACGACGAACTACAGAAGGTGGCCTACGCCCGACTTGCATTATCTTTTGGAAATAATTTTGAGACAAGAGAATTTATTTTGTCTTCATATTCCGAGCAAATTTTTAATCCGAGATTATTCAAATCCTTTATTAAACAACCATCATAAAAATAAATAACGCTACTCCCGCTTGAGGATTTATCGGCGTTTTTACTAAGAAATTTTTTTGCGCCATCAATTAAATTTTGTGGGGCATACCAAACGTCTTTTGTGCCGACGAGATGAGTCCATGGAGAATACAAAACCTCTTTCATTAGAAAAAATACAAAATGAGGATTATAAAATTATCATGATAAATGGGGATACGAGGAGTTGAATGAAGACAACCTGCGGTTTTCTCTCACACACTTTCCCTCTCGCTTTAAACGCATTAATCAACACCCAAGATTTCTGTAAAATTATGGGGATACGAGGAGTTGAACCTCGGACACCATGAGCTTCAGTCATGTGCTCTCCCGCTGAGCTATATCCCCATTCCGAAAAGATATAGATTAGCGCCGTTGGGCTACTGAGCTATATCCCATGAAAAAGACAAGAAAATCTTATTTTTAAAATGTATTGATTAGCAAATCTTAAATAATCAGATGATATGCATTCTAATGCCAATTTACATGGGTGAGGCAGGACTTTATAAGACTGAAAAGATTGGAGAATTTGAGAAAATTGTTGAGGTATCCGGGCATCCTGAAATTTCTGGAAAATATTACATAGCCGGTTTTTTGTCAGAATTGGAGCCGATAGAGATTCATAAATATGGCGTTGTTCTCAAAAATGAGTATATTTCAAAGGAAACTTTTTGCAGCAAACTTGAAAAGAAAGCCAAAGAAGGTTCCATTATAATTTTCAGATTGTGGGATGCTAAAATAAATGATTTTGTCCCATTTGGAACAGAAGATGATCTGGGATTTTCCTGCAAAATAACAAGCAAAACGGAATGATTATTTTTTCTTGATGAGAAGATATGCTCCACTCAAAAAAGAACCCTCAGAAGTATCATCAATAGAATATCCCATTTTGTTAATTTCTTCCCTTAATTTGTCTGCGGTTTTCCAATCTCCATTTTGTCTTGCCTCATCTCTTTTCTTTTTTAATTCCTTAACTTTTTTATCTGCATCCATTTCAAAAAGTTTCAAACCAAAAACTTCGTCCATTTTTTTTATCGTCTGAAATTTTCCACTGGCTTTTTCATCGCGAACCAAATTCCATAAGACTTGCAAGGCATTTGGCATGTTCAAATCATCGTTGATTGCCTTTTCAAATTCGGCAAGATATTTTTTGTTTGTTTTTTTGTCGTCCTTCAAGCCCAAAACATTTTTTTTCAGTCTTTGTAGAGAATTTTTCGCGGCTTCCAAATTTTCAATTGAAAACTCCATTGGCTTTCTGTAATGCCCAGTGAGGCAAAAATATCTGTAATCCAAACCTGAAAATCCTTTTTCCTTCAAGTCTTTCATCGTCAAGATATTTCCAAGCGATTTTGACATTTTTCCCCCCTTCATTGTTAAAAATCCGCCGTGCATCCAATAATTCACAAATTTTTTTCCCGTCGCCGATTCGCTTTGCGCGATTTCATTTGTATGATGCGGAAAAATCAAATCCGTCGCTCCCGTATGAATGTCAAAATGTTCGCCCAGAATTTTCATGGACATTGCAGAACATTCAATGTGCCATCCAGGTCTTCCCTTCCCAAATTCCGCGCTCCAAAAAACATCTCCATCTTCTTTCGTGTAAAATTTCCAAAGGGAAAAATCATGAATATTGTTTTTATCATATTCATCATTCCTTATTCTTTCCTGCGATTGCTTTATTTTTTTCAATTGCGCAAGCTTCCCGTATTTTTTGAATTTTGAAATTGAAAAATAAATTCCGTCCTCTGATTTGTAGGCGTAGCCTTTTTCCATAAGTTTTTTTATTATGGAAATCATCTCGGGTATGTTCTCCGTTGCCCTTAAAATTTCAGGCTTGATTGCATTAACTTCTTTCAAATCTTCAAGAAAAAACTTTTCATATTTTTCTGCAAATTTTTTAAGGGGCAGATTTTCTTTTATGCTTCCCTTTATAGTTTTGTCATCCACGTCGGTTATGTTCATTACATGCCTAACCTTGCACTTGTTGTAAATTAAAGTTCTTTTCAGCAAATCAGAAAAAATATAAGTCCTAAAATTTCCCACATGCGCATGCCAATAAACCGTCGGTCCGCAGGAATAAATTCCAACGAAATTTTTTTTAATCGGCCTGAATTTCTCTTTTTTTCTTGTGAGAGTGTTATAAAATTCAATCATCAAAAAATAAGGGAATAGAAATTTTTAAAATGAGCGGTTATTTTGGCAATATCTTCAAATCCACCGTAACTGTGTTTCCGTAAATCTCTCCGCCGTTTTCTATGGTTATTCCATATCTCACATTGCAGAGGGGAACATTGTCTGAAATTGAAAACTTTACAAGGATTGGATTATCCAAGCTGTTTCCGGATGCAATTTGAATATCGTCTCCCGATTTCCCAAGAATAATAAGATTCTCTGCCTGCGCTTCAGTCAAATCGCACGAAGATTCAATGAATGAAACAGAATATGAAAAAGAAGTTGAGCCATCGCCCCCCTCATTGGTATTTCTTACTGAAAATCCAAATCCTCCTTCGTCCCCCTGCTTCACCGCGATTTGCCTTGTTGGGGGATAAATCACGACTGTTCTTGCGTCATCCTCGGCAAACAATTTATTTATTTCACTTTTTACCGCCTGATCAATAGAATTTATATTTTCAATGGAGCCGCTGAAAATTGTCCTAACCATTACAAGTCCAAGAATCAATGTCGTCATCAAAAGGACAATCGTCACAATTGTTCCGACGCTCATCTCTATCGCCGCTTTCTTCCCCGTCGGGGACAACCGAACTTGCAAAGATTTTTCTGGAGAAATCATTTTATTTTAAGGTTGAAGGCAGCAACCCTTTTGATATTAGATATGAACTTCCCAAAATAAGAATTAACGTGACTATGACACTTACCGCTATGCCGATTATGTTGAGCTTCTTGGCTTTTTTTGACAATGGTGAAGACTCCCGTGAAGTTAAAATCAATCCTGCGATTCCCATTCCAAATCCAAAAATCGGCTGCAAAATTCCAAACGTTATGCTTAAAATTCCAAGAACATAACTTATCTCGCTGAAATCGCCTTCTTTTGCCATTCCCAGTAAAAACAAATTTATTTTATAAATGTTTGTGAAAATAAATTTATAGAATCAAAACTAATCCTTAATCACGTAATTTCTTAAGTTTTTAACGACAGAACATGGATGCTCTTCGCTAGATTGCCTAAAATCAAATGTTTTGTCCCCGTCAACATTAACGTATACATTCTTGCCTTTAGGATCATAAAATGCCCATGGGTTCTGCTTAAT
>CAYZEG010000040.1:0-5736 GCA_964477635.1 Candidatus Woesearchaeota archaeon
ATAAAATATGTATAATATATATAATATATATAATATATAATATAAATTTTTTTAAATAAATATAATAAATAAAAAATCCACTTTTCTTTTATAAACATTTCCAATCGAAACCAAGGGGACAGAGAGTTGCTTAAAATTCTTTTTTTGAGCTCTTTTTTAAAAAATAACTGAAAAATGGCAAAAAAAGAGAAATAAGCCACAAAAAATTCAAAAAATAATAAAATAAAAATAACCGCTAGGAATAAATAACCTATATTTCCATTCATAGCAATATTTATAAATTATTCTTAGCTAAAACAAACATGCAAAGCAAAAATCCCTTCAGCGCGGTTCTTGGAAAGATGATTGTTACCAAAGAAGGGAAGAGGCTTGGTTTTGTAAAAGACGTTACATTTGAAACAACTTCCGGGGAAATAATTCATTTGGTTGTGAAAGACGCCACGCCTTATACAAGAAACCTTAATCTTGAGAAGGTCAATTCCTCAGATATTTTAATTCCCTATAATTCTATCATTGCAATTGGTGATTTCGTCATTGTTTCCGAAGAGGATTTGGTTTAAATGACGGAATATTGTGAAGGAGGCAGACCAATAGGATATCTTACTGACATGCGAAATTCTTTTTATGAAGATAATAAACATAGAATAATTGCAGGGATAAATCCAGAATATAGTGAATATAAAAAGCTTGTTAAAATGGTTGAGAAAGCGGCTCGTCCTATAGGAAGCAGTTTTTTTGAAAGAATATTAAATTCTCTGTAAATAGTTTCTTTCATCACATAAAAATTTAAAAACACTTTTCATTAAAGACTACAATGAGATACGCAGGATTAAGATTGCAAAAAATTGAGGGAGAGAAGTTTGAAGAGCCTTCTGGAGGAAATATAAGCGTCAATTCAAATTTTAATCTTGGAAAGGTAAAAAAAGAAAGCGATTTGACGAAGGATTCAGATAAACCCGTTTTCAGCTTTGAATTCACCTACACTGTGAAATATGAGGAATTTGCCAAAATTTCCTTCAAAGGATTGATTTATATTGAGATTGAAGATAAGAAAATGATAAAAGAGCTTGAAAAAGAAGATGCAAAAGTCGCGGACGATGATTTAAGAAAGCTTATTCTTGATGTGGTTTTGGCCAGGACGCATGTGGAATCACTTCATCTTGAAGAGAAGTTGAATTTGCCATTCCACATACAATCTCCAAAAGTTAAATTTGGAAATTAGTTCTATGGGAAACATAGTTAAAGTTGCCGTTTTGCCGATAAAAAATAAAAAAATTCTTCTTTGCAGAAAAAAAGGCATTGATTTTTTAATAGAACTTGGCGGAAAATTGGAATCTTCGGAAACTGACGAAGAATGTGCAATAAGAGAAACGCTTGAAGAAGCGCGGTGTTCTGTTGGAAATTTAGAATATTTTATAACTCTCATTGGTCCAAGGGGAGATGAGCCGGACTCAAAAATAGAGTTAAGATGTTATTTTGGGACGCTGGAAGGCGAGCCAAAAGTGAACAGAAAAGATAAGGTCTATGATTTTGTTTATGCGGACAGAAATTGGAAACAAGAAGGACATTTGCTTCCTCCAATACTACAAGAATTAATAGGGCTTTTGGTTGGTAAAAATTATCTTTAATTTTTTAGTAATTTATTTAAACAATTATTCGGTATTAATTGGATGAGAATTTCCAACGCCAAAAAAGAGAAAATTTCAGAACAGATATTGTCTTTTTTGTATTCTTCCTTTCCAAAACTTCTTTTTACGTCAAATATTGCCCAAGAAATTGCGAGAGATGAAGAATTTATCAAAAGTTTGCTTGGCTCTTTAAAAAAAAAGAAGCTGGTGGTTGAAATAAAAAAAAACCAAAAAGGCGTAGATTATAAACGAAGATCAAGATGGAAAATGGGCGACGAGACATTCCAAGCTTACAAAAATTTTCAAAAGTAATCTTCTTGAACAATAATTATTAAAAACCAATCCCTCTCTTGTTAATCATGGCTGAGATGTACATTGAAGTTGATTATGTTGAATGTGACGACGGATGTGGATATATTGGAGATGATTTTATTACAGACTATAATTCTGAGGAAGGTCGTCAAGCTTTAAAGAAAAAAGGATTTGACGTTTCAAATCCAAGTCATTTAAGTTCTATCCAAACGATGTTTTCAGGATATATCTGTCCTTCTTGTGGCAAATTTGATTCCGTCCAAGTTTTGTCTTCAAGCGAATTGGAAGAGAAAATTCTTCACAATTAACTTTTTATATTCTTCAAATATGGAAATAAGATGGATTCGGTAAAAGAAGCTTTTCAGAAGGTAAAACAAGACATTGATTTTTTAAGTTTGAGTTTGCAAGAGGCAAATAAAGATATCTCCTTTCTGAGCGAAGAAATAAAAAAAATCAATGAGAACCTTGAAAAAATTGCCAATAATTTGGCACTCTCCAATCCAACAAATAATCAATTTAATTCAACATTTCAACATATAAATCCAACAGATTCAACACAAATCCAACACATAAATCAGCTTTTTAAGCCTTTAAAAGATGAAAATAGTGTATTTTCCATTGGAAATGATGGGGTTCCAACAGACAAACAGACAAACAGACAAACAGACAGACAAGTACAAAAAAGTCCTTTTTTAGACAAAAAAAATGAAAATTCAATGGAAAATACACTTCAAATCCTCAATTCGTTGGATTCACTGAAAAAAGAGATCCGGCTTAAATTCAAGCATTTAACTGAACAAGAATTGGCTGTTTTTTCCGCAATTTATGAATTTGACGATGAAATTGGCTTCTCAGACTATAAGTCTCTTTCGTTAAAATTGAATCTGACTGAAAGCTCAATAAGAGACTATGTCGGGCGTCTTGTTAAGAAGGGAATTCCTGTAGAAAAAAGAAAAATTCGCAACAAAAATATTAAACTGAATATATCTCAAAATCTGAAAAATATAGCCTCACTTCAAACAATCTTATCCTTAAGAGATATCTAACTAAATTTATATTGAATATTCTTTTCAAAGAAAACCGCTTAGCCGAATAACTATCTATATCCTGAATTAACTCAAACCTACTTTTTCTTACCCACTACATCTTTGTCATATTTTTTGTTTCTTTCTCCTTACTTTTTACATTTTTTAGCTCATTTTTTGTCTCACTTCTTACTTTTAATAGAAAATTAAAATTTTCCTTTCATTTTTATTCATTTTTTCCTTCTTTTTTATCCTTTTTAACTCTCACTTTCGTCTTTTTGAGCAATTTTTCCCTAATTTCTTCAGGTATAAACATTCTTTTTTTGCCGTTTTTCTCTGTTATCTCTTCTATTATATCCTCACTTTTGGACTTTATGGCATTTATTTGACCCCTTATAGTGGATCTCTCTTTTCCGAGCACTGCTGCAACATCATCATAACTGAGCTTCATATCTGTATTAAGCAATACCCATAGGATTGCCCTTTCAGATACTGAAAAATCATTTAAATTTGGTGTTTGAACAGCTGTTTGAACAGCTGTTTGGACAGGATAAACAGCTGTCTGTTTATTAAACAGCTGTTTAGGTGTTTTAAAAATCCACTTGGAATTTGCGCCTTCCACCAAAGAAACAATGTTTTTCAGCTCCTCAATGTCTTCTTTTATCGTCGATAAAACATCTTTTATATCGGAAATCTCTTTTTTGTGCAATTCTTTTTCAGAATCAAGGTGTTTAATCCATCCACCAACACTTTGAATATCTTTTTTTACAGATTCAAAACCGCGCAAAGTCTCTTCTTTTATTTTTTTTGTTTCCCTTTTCCCAAAAAACCAGTCAAACATCTTATTAGTCGGAAAAAGTTGTTTAAAAATGTTTTGTTTTTCCGACGAGGAAAAGGCGAAAAGTTTTTTTGCTCCCTACGTTTTTTATGCTCTTTTTTTGCTAAAAAAACAACTGTTTAAACAACCATGACATAAAAAATATCAAACAAACAGCTGTTTAAACAGCATTAAACACCTGTTTAATATTTATAACTAAGTTAACCTTAGTTCACAAGTTAGCGGAAGCGTTAAGATAATTAAAAAAATTTGTGCACAAATTTTATAAAGCAAATTTCATTCAAATAAAGATGGGGTTATTTCATCGTCTTTTTGGAGCCGAGAGGAGTTTCCGTCGGGAATTTAAAAAACAATTAAGGCTTTTAATAATAATCACTTTGGGTTTTACGATAGCATTCACATGGAGGCAAACTATTTTTGATTTGTCTCTTGCTTTTGTGAGCTACCTGACAGAAACTCAAAATACCTCTGAATTGAGTATTTTGGCGTCGCTTTTTATTACGGCTCTAAGCGTAGTGCTGATTTACATTATGGCGCATTTTTTGAAGGACTCGGATTATTAGTTCAATAAAGCTAACCTAAGTGCACATAGTAAACTTTAAAATATCCTTTTAACTATATTAGTAAAAGATGAAAGGAGGTTGAAAAAGAGAATGGCAAAATTAACTGCATGGATAATGACTGCAATAGGAGTTCTGTTGTTGCTTCAGGCATCGAACTTGCTTCCTGCGCTTACACAGTACAATGTATGGTTGTTGGGACTTGGTTGGCTGGTCGCCGGCGTTGCAAAATTATACCGAGCTTATAACTACAAAAAGAGGAGATAATTCGTAAATTTTTATTTTTAACTTTATTTAATTTATATGATAAAGTGCAATAATCCTTAAAAATCGAAGATATCTGCGTAAAGAATGCACAAAGACAAAGACGGAATGCCCTTAAGGGAAGGATTCTATATGAAAGATGTCCTTGGAGGACTTGCTGTTTATTTTACAGGACAATATGATGCAGGAGGTCGTGCAATTACAGAAGGATATGAGCGAGTAGTAGGTTATGATGAGCAAATTACCTCTGGATGGAAACCGATAGAGTGTCCTGAAGAGTTTGCTGATGATTTAAAGACAGTAAGGGACGTTGCAGATTTAAATTCTAGTTGGATGCAGAGAAAAATATCTCAATTGGAACAACTGGCTAAAGAAGCTAACCTAAGTGCACAACTTCCTCAAACTTCCGCAGAAAATACTTCGGAAACTGATTTGGAAGACGATATCTCCTTCTAATTTCTCTTAAAGTAATCTCCACACAGCAAAACTTCGTACAATGTATATTATCTGTACTGCGTTATACGAACCTTTACTTAAAGCTTCGCAAGAAATCCGTCCGCTTTAGCCGACGGAGAATGTCACAAGTAGGACACAGAAAAAATATTTACGATTAATTAAACATCTCCAACACTTTCCAGCTAATATTCTGTGTAAGGAATGAGCCCATTTTAGAAAATTTCTTCAATCTTTCCCCTATTCCCAAGCGTATACTTCCGCATCCGTCAAACTTATGTAACCCATGCGGGCAAGACTTTTGTCGGGGTAGACCATGTTGTCTCTAAGTGGGATTGTTTGGTCGGACAGTTTCCTTATCAATCCGCCTCCCCTCTTGAATATCTCAATCGCATTCGCGACTTCTTCAGAAGAGATTTCTTCTATCTTTTTACTCTTGTCCACAAGCATTCTTGGCCTTAGATTAACAAGTTTTTTCCTAATTTTTTTGATGTTGTTTTTCATTCTAAAATTTCAATAAAGAATTCGCTTAAAAACCTTTCTATAAAACCTAAATTTACCCTAATAAGAGTTGTACAAGATTGTTTCAATGGTTGCGGGACAAAGCGTGTAATTCTCCATTTTCATTGTATGAAATCTGCCAAGTTCTTCATAAG
>CAYZEG010000041.1:0-5645 GCA_964477635.1 Candidatus Woesearchaeota archaeon
TGGTCTCGTCAAATGTGTCAAATAAAATATGGAAAGTTGACAAATTTGGCGCAGAATCCTTATGGCTCCAAAATGAGGAGCTTAGCGGAATAACGGACATGACGCTTGGAAAAGACGGAAAAATCTATGCCGCGCAATCTCAGATATACTCAGAAAATTCTGGAGAATATGCAATAGCCAGAAATAAAAGGCTGGTATCAATAGATTCCGTGACTAAAGACATAATCTCCGTGGCAGAATTTCCAACGCAAGAAAAAGATGGAATTTCTATAAAAATAGGGGCAACGAATAATTATCTGCCATTTAGCGAACAATTGAAAATTGCAGACGATTCCGGCAAGGATAAGGCGTTTGTAGCGGATTTTTCTGGCGATGCTGTTTATGAAGTTACATTAAGCACTGGAGGGGTTGTTAAAGTAAACTCTGGAAAAAATATTTATCCGTCGGCAATAGCAAACAAGGCAGACGGCAGAATGATGATTTCTCAAAGTCCGCTCCTTGATGAAATAACAAATTCCGTTGCATCTCCGTCAAAGATAATTTCAATTGACCCAAAAGTGGTTGACGATGTCCCGTTGGATTTTCATCCATTCTCCGGAACTTTTGACGAATACGAATCGGGATATTACAAACTGGTTGCAATTGACGGAACAGATTTTCATTTGCCAGAATTATTCTCTTCATCAATGTCATTTCTGGAAACGTCAACGCAGGATGTTGTTTTTTCAACGGACAATGTGCAGGGGAATCTGAAAATTGTCGTTAAAGACAAATAGAAACTATCGGCAAATTTATAAATTTCTTTCAAAGCGTATTTTAGGAAAATATTTATAAATAGTAATCCCTAAAGATTACTATGAAAACGATAACAATAAAGCTCCCGGAAAATGAAGCCAAAGAGCTGGAAGAATTCATCAAAAAAAGGAACTATCCATCAAAGTCTGAATTTATAAGACATTTGATTATTAAAAATTTGGACAGAGGCAAAAAAGAAAAGATTGGATGGATGGCTCTTGCCGAAGAGTCAATGAAGAAAATTTGGAATAACAAAAAAGACAATGAAATTTGGAACAAATATTAACCATGGAGCAGAGAGATTTATTTCTAGTGCCTTTTCCTTTTTCTGATCAAAAAGGCAAAAAAATCAGGCCAGTGATAATAATAAGCAATAACGAATTTAATAAAAGTTCCGAGGATATTTTGGTTGTTGGAGTTACATCAAATATTTCTAAAGACAAATATTCAATTACTATAACGAATGATGACCTGGAAGAAGGAAGGTTATTTGAGAAGTGCTGCGCAAAATCTGAAAACATATTAAAAATTGACAAAGAAATTGCGATAAAGAAGATAGGAAAAATAAAAAAAGAGAAATTTGATTTTATTATAAATAAAATTCTGGAAATAATAAAATAGTAAAATGAAAAAAAGAGGGCTATTAATTGTTCTGTCATTTGTATTTCTTATGCAATTCGTCCTAGCGGACAACGCTTCATCTTCCACATATTCCATCGAAAGTTTTCACGCGGGAATTTCTGAAAGCAATGGGACAAGCTCTTCCTATGGCGACACTGAAACTCTGACAATTTTCGGCGGGGGAAATTTTTCAAGTTCAACATATTCCGGCGATGTGATATGGTTTCCGTTTGTGCCTCCAAAGGAAGCAACAACAACGACAACTGCTGAAACTGCAACTGGAACCGCAGGAGGAACTGGTGGCGGGGGAGGCGGCGGTATTTCCACAATAATAAGGCAAGTTTCAGACTTGGAAGTTGTGCCGGATTCATTCGGAATTTCCGCAACCGTCGGGAGAAAAGCGGAGGTAAAACTGTCAGTTAGAAATAAGGGAAGCAAAAACCTCATCATAGATGTAAGTTCGTCAAAGCTTGATGACATATTGGATTTTGAAGAAAAACAATTTTCCCTTGCAGCAGGGGAAACAAAAACATTGACGATAGAAGTGACTCCCGGAGAAAAACCCGGAATTTACACTGGAAAAATTGTCCTGGCATCCGAAGGGAAAAAATTTGAGATTCCTTTTGCGCTGAATGTAAATTCCGAATTGAGTTTGTTTGACGTTTCAATAGATATTGCAAATCAATACAAAGTGATAAAGCAGGGGCAAAATGTCCGCGGACAAATAACTCTTCTTCAGGCGGGATTGCGGGAAAAAGCGGACGTAAAAGTTGAATACACAATAAAAGATTTTGAGGGAAATATTTATTCAACCGCTTCGGAAACAATTGCGGTTCTGGGAGAAAAAAGCTACGAATACGCATTCAAGACATCGTCCTTGCCGAAGGGAAGCTATCTGATTGGCGTTGAAGTCATCTATTCCGGCGGAGTCGCAACGGCAAGCCATCAATTCCAGGTAACCGGCGGATTTTTTGAAAATACCGATATGATAATTCTGATAATAGAAGCAATAATAATAGTCTCAATATTGATAATACTTGTAATAATAGCCAGGAGTTACAGAAGCAAAAAGCAAATATGAAAAAAATAATTTTCATGTTTCCCTCGCCAAGAAGAAAAAAGCTCGGTAAAAAGCAAATATAAAATGAACAAAAACAGGCTTAATTTTTTATGGATAATTGCGGTTATTTTGGCGTCGTCGGCAATTTTGATTTTTTTGTATTCAAATTACGCGCCGAAAAATGCGACATTTGATTTGAACAAAGTTCTGCTCAAATCAGTGATAAACGAAAACGAAGATTTGAACACAAGTTTTAGAGTGGTAAATTTTGGAGAAAACAGAAACTTTATAATCAATGTTTTAGACCTTGAAAATCTTGTTTCTCCGATGGAAAAAACTTTTTCGTTGGACAATTATGAATCAAAGGATGTCTTGGTTTATTTTAACGGAAAAAATGCCAGTCCGGAAGTTTATGTCGGCTCGTTTGAAATAAAAGCGGAAGATGAGAAAAAAATCCTCCCCGTAATATTTGAAATCCAAAGCTTTAGCCCGTATTTCGCGATAAATCTTGATATAAATTCCGCTTACAAGGAAGTGACTCCCGGAAAAGAGATGATGGCAAACATTAATTTCTTCAATTTAAAGGATGTGGAAACGCATTCGGCGGACGTTGAATACAGGATTGTTGGCATGAATGGAAAAGTTGCGGCTTCGGAAAAGCAAAATATAATCATAGGCTCAAAATTATCAGTGCAGGAAATCATGAAAATTCCCGATGAATTAACGCAGGGGAATTATGTTTTTGCCGTCATCCTGAATTTTGACGGCTCCATAAGCACGTCAACATATCTCTTCAGCGTTGCGGACAAAAGTGTGAATTTTAATTTTATCGGCGTGGATTTTTTCCAGATTTTCATCCTCTCAATTTTATTTTTGGTGACGATAATAATAATATACATACTTTACGAAAGAAACAGGCTTCTTTCGGGATTGAGAAACGACCAAAAATCCGAACTGAGATATTATTCCCGCGGGATAGAAAAACAAAAATATGAATCATTGAAAAAAGCCGCTTCTGAAAAGGACAGAAAAAAAATTTTGAAGGAATTCAGCGACGCAAAAGAAAAAATAATCGGCAAAATAAAGGAGCTTCAGGATGAGCAAAGAAGGGAGCTTCAGAAATTAAGGGAAAAAAAGGGCAAAAATTTTATAAAAAAAATAATCGGCAAATGGAAAAGGGAAGTTTTCCCGAAGGCCCTGAAATCGGCCAGAATAAATGAAAAATTAAAGAAAAAACTCTCGGTTCTGGATAAGGCATATTCGGGCGGTTATATAAGCAAGAGGGCGTATAAAAAAGTAAAATCAAGAATAGAACGCCAGGGAAAAAATAAAAAATAAAAAGAGGGCAAATATCCGGCAAAATGCCATGCAAGTTCGCATGCTTTTCCAATAAATGCAATAAAATGAAAATCCTTATAAACTATTTTTCCTTAAATTTACAATGGAAAAAAAAGGAGAAAATTTTTCCGATAAAAAAGGCATGTTAAGGGAGGCGATTCTTGACATTGACAAGGAAATAAAAAATATCGGCAAGGAAAAACAGAACCTCAATGACGAGATAAAAAATGCCGACAAGAGCCTGGAAAATTACAGGCAGTTTGAAAAACAATTGCAGCAGAGAATTGCAAAACTTCTTGACAGGGAAGCTGAACTTAAGGAAAGAAAAAAGAGCGTTACAGTAAGGGAAGAGAAACTTTCGGAGAGATTGTCAAAAGTCAAGAAGATAAAATCAGAGCTTGACGACGTTTAAGGCTTTAAAATTTAAATTCTGAAAATAAAACGCCCGCTTCGCTCGCTGATTTATTGCTCCGCATCGGAATTCTTTTTCCTTTACAGAAACTTGAAAATTCGCAATTTTCTTCACGATGCTTCGCGGAAAATAGATTAATGCATAAAAATTTTGCGGCAGATTTATTACAACTCCGCGCGTTTTTCATGTTATCACTCTAATTCTGCGGGGCGGGAGTTGTAAAAAAGGTTGTTTTTAACAAAATAAATGTTTAAATAATCTGCCGTCAAAAAAGTGAAATGATTATCGGATTGACGGGAAGAATAGCTTCCGGAAAGGGGGAAGTCGCCGAATTTCTGAAGAAAAAGGGTTTTGAATATTATACAATTTCTCAGAAAATAAGGGAAACCGCGGCAAAAATAAATCTTCCGATAAAGAGGGAAAGTTTGCAGGATTTTGGAAATCTTATAAGAAAATATGAAGGCAATGGCGCATGGATTAAAAGAATAATTGCAGGCATGGGCTTGTCCGGGAATTTTATCATTGACGGAATAAGAAATCCGGGAGAGATTGAAGAATTAAAAAAGACGGGAAATTTTATTTTGATTTCCGTTGATGCTCCGCTTGAAATAAGATATCGACGGGCATTAAGCAGGAACAAGGAAAGCGACCCGAAAGAATGGAATGAATTTGTGAAAATTGATTCTCGTGATTTTGGCGAGGAGAACTCCGAAGGGCAGCAAGTTGCAAAATGCATGGAAATGGCGGATTTTCATTTGATGAATGACTCGGCAATTGAAGAACTGGCGGGAAAAATTGAAGATGTTTATAAAAAGATAACTGCGGCTTAATTTATTTTGGTAATGCCTGGTATTGATTATGAAAATTGACAATGGGAAAATTTGATGGCATTAAATTAATCCTATCGCAGCGAGTTAAAGTTATAACTCGGCTTCTTAAGGGCGGGCGGGGAAGAAATTGATAATGAGAAAAATCGGCAATAGTGGGGCGGAATAAACCTCATGGAAAGTTTGATAAACTGATTTTTTATTTCTAATCCATGCTTATTGGTTTGGTCGGAAAGCCGTCCGTCGGAAAAAGCACATTCTTCAAAGCGGCAACGCTGGCAGACGTTGAAATAGCATCTTATCCATTTACGACAATAAAACCAAATCATGGAGTGGGATATGTTGTCGTTGATTGCATTGACAAGGAATTCAAAACGCACTGCAATCCGAACCATGGGTTTTGCATAAATCATAGGAGATTTGTCCCGGTAGAATTAATGGATGTTGCAGGGCTGGTTCCGGGAGCCAGCGAGGGAAAAGGGCTGGGAAACCAATTTCTTGACGATTTAAGGCAGGCGGATGCATTTATACAGATTGTAGATTTGTCGGGAAAAACTGACGAGAACGGGAAAGAAACTGAAAATTATGATGT
>CAYZEG010000042.1:0-5460 GCA_964477635.1 Candidatus Woesearchaeota archaeon
AGATGCGCGTGGATTTTAGTCTTGGATTTCGCATACCTTTCATATTTTCTTACATAAATCATTCTTTCAAATTCAATTGCGACTCTCTTATGAAACTTTTTCGTGACTCTTCCCTCAAAGATTCTTCCCCTTGCTTTTAGATTTCCATGTATATGGCAGTTTCTATCATCACAAATTCCGGGTTGCACGGCTGCTGCTTTGGTTTCCTTTTTTCCTTCTTGCTTTTTTGTTTCTTGTTTTTTCATTGTTTTGTTTTTTCTTCGGGGGCAATGCGTAGGGGTGTCCCCTCGCTTATCAGCTGATGGATTCCTCGTCGAATCCGAGCTTCACAAGGATTTGCTTGACCTTTTTTACATGGTCTCCTTGAAGCTCAACGATGTTGTCCTTGAATGTCCCGCCGCAGGCGAGTTCTTCTTTCAGCGCCTTTGCGATTTTTTTGACATCCATTCCTGTTTCAAATCCCGAGATTATCGTCGCTGTTTTCCCGAATTTTTTCTTCTCGGTGGAGATTTTGATTTTCTGCGAACTTTTTACAATCTGCTCGCAGACGCAAGCCTGTTGTGGCAAACCGCATTTAGGACATATTTCCATCAGGCATTCTCCATTGGAAAATGACTTTTGAAAAATTCATTTTTCATATTATTTATTTGTTGTTAGTATCCTCGCTATGATTTTTTTAATTTCTTTGGTCTTTCCAGACTTTGACGCGCTGCTTCTTGATTTCACAAGCTCCAGCTTTAATTCCTTGAACTTTTTTTCCAGTTCTTCCCTGCCCATTTTTATTATTTCTTTTGATTTTAATGTTGCCATTTTGTCTTATTTCTTCCTCGCCTTTTTCACTTTTGGTTTAATTTCGGGAGCCTGCTCTTGTTCTCTTATTTTTTTCATGAATTCTTCGTCCACGGTTATTTTGTCTTCTATTATTGCATAGGGTGAAAGTATCGATACTTTTACTCCGACCGTTCCGGGTCTTGTTTGCGCCGTTGCTTGAGCTCTGTCAACAACTTTGGCGGAGTCTCCGGTTTTCTTAAGATAACCCTGCGCGAATCTCCACTGCTTTGCTCTTGCGCTTGGAAGTTTCCCGCCAAGTCTTATTTCTGCTCCAAGCGCTCCGGAATTCATTATTTTTTGAAGCATTTTGTATGCGATTACCTTGAACTTCATAGGTCCAAGATTTTCCAAGGCGAGGGCGATTTCATCCGCAACAATCTGCGCGTCAAATTGCGGGTTCATGATTTCGTCGATTTCAACGTGCGGGTTTTCAAGCTTGAATCTTTTTTTCAATGTTCTTGTCAGTTCGTCTATTTTTTCTCCGCCTCTTCCAATAACCAAACCCGGCTTGCTAGTTGCAATTATGATTTTTTCTCCGACGGGAGTGTATTCTATTCTTACCTTGCTAACCTTCCCTTTTCCTATCACTTTCTTAATGTATTCTCTAACCGCGAATTCTTCCTTCTTGAATTTTACAACATTTTTTTCTTCCATTATCAGTTAATCCTCTTCCCAGATTTTTTTCCTCGGGGGCTATGCTTTGCTTCTCCACGGGTGTCCTCTCGCTTTTTATTTCTTGCAACAATTTTGACGTGCGTCCTTTTTTTTCTGACCGCTCCAAATTTTCCAAATGGCCTTGGCGCGATGTTCGCGACAGCTTCAAAAATAATCGGCTCTTCCAATCCCGAAACATTTGCATTCGCCGACAAGCTCTTGAGAAGATTTATGAAAATTCCCGCCGCTTTGACGGGGAATTTTCCAGACGAAATTCCTTTTCCTTTTTGATGCGCATATTCTCCTTTCATTGGGACAACCTTTCTTATTCTAACAACTTGCTCCAAGTCGGCAATTGCATTCGGAATTGTTTTTCCCCTGATGAATTTGCAGATTCCCATGGATTTTTTTGTTGACATTGAAAGATTTCTTCCATAAATAACCGCTTCGGTTTTTTTTGGAGCATGTTTTTTTTCAATCTTTTTTTCTTTGCTTTGACTGTCTTCAGGAGAAGCAGGCAATGTCTTTGACTCTTGCCCCTTAATTTCAGTTTTTACTTCTTCGTCTTTGTGCTCTGTTTTTGTATGTTCATGTTCGGCATTAGCATGACTATGTTCGTCATGTTTGTGCTCATGCTTTTGAACGACATCTTGGCGTTCGTTATTTTCTTCTTGTTTTTCCATCATTGTTTCTTGTGCCATCATGCAAAACTCCTCAGACGCATTTTTCCTAAATCGTCGTTTTTTTGTATCTTGAAAAATTTATTTTTCATTTTCCATTTATTTTTTCGCCTTGTTTTTAGTTCCCTTCGTTGAGCCGACGCCCGCTTTTCCATGCTTTATCTTGGCTCTCGTCGGAGCAAATTCTCCAAATCTGTGTCCAAGCTTGTCCCAAGTTATTTCGACCGGAACGAAAACTCTTCCGTTGTAAATTTGGATTTTCATTCCAATCATTCCTGGAACGACTATCAAATCTCTAAGATGCGTTCTTATTGGCTTGTTTCTGGTGGCTTTTTTGTTCGCCCGGATTAGGAAATCCTCAATTTCTTGGAAGTGTCTGAGCACGGCTTTTCTCGACCTTGATGAAAGGAATTTTGCAGATTCTCTTACTTCCATCTTCTGCAATTCCTCAATCGTCTTTCCCCTGAATGTGTGCTGTTTTTTTGTTTCTTCTATCATTTTGCTTTCAACGTTTTTTCCTCCCAGTTCTTTTTGGTCTTACCATTCCGACTTTTCTTCCCGGAGGCGCGTTTCTCTTTGCAATCTTGCTCTTTGCCCTCTTGCCTCTGCCGGAACCGAATGGATGGTCGACGACATTTACCTTAATTGGGGAAGTTCTTGGCCATAACTTGCCTTGCGCTTTCATGAGATGGTGTTTTCTTCCTGCTTTGACAAAAGGCTTGTCAAGTCTTCCGCCCCCGGCAATCGTCCCAACAATTGCTCTGCAATTTTTGTTTAACTTCTTTTCTTTTTTTGACGGGAACATGATATGGGCATAATCTCCGGCAATTCTGCTTACAACTGCAGAACTTCCCGCGGTTTTTATGAAGACGCCCCCGTCTCCAGGTCTTGATTCAACGCAGTATATTTTTGTCTTTACAGGAATATCTGCAAGCCTCATGATATTCCCATCCTTGACTTCCTTGGTTTCAAAATTAATTTTTTGTCCTTCAAACATTCCTTCAAATGCCGGCATGAAGAAAACTCCCTTGCTGTAAAGAATTTTTGCGATTGGCGCAGTATGTCCGGCTGAATTTGCAAATTTAACAACCGTCCCATCGCCATTAATTTCAGACGGATATTTCAATCTTATTGTGAAGGCTTTTCTTCTGACTCTGTATGTTCCGCTTCCCTTTCCGCGCGCCTGTTGAATTATTCTCTTTCCCATTATATGCTTCCCCTTCCAAAAATAAATTTACTTGCAACTGAATTTCTTTCAATTTCGTCGGTTGAAATTTTTTTCATTATATCAATCCCAATTTCGTCGCCACGTCGATGGCTGGAAATTCTTTCTTTAATTTTACATAAGCATATTTCTTTGCATTTCTCACAAGAGTTCTCACATTCTCCACTTTCACATCAAAAATTTCCTGAACTTCTTTCTTTATCGCATCTCTTGTAACATTTTTCTCGGTGGAGAAAGTCAGGGTGTTTTCTCTTTCAATTATCATTACCGCTTTTTCCGTGGTTATTGGTTTAAGATTCATTTTTTTAACTCCGTCGGTATTTCATATTTTTTAAATTCTGGAAACATGTTTTTTCCATAAAGCAGTCTTGAGAAACATTCTGCCGTCAATTTGCAATCTTCCAGTGCATTGTGGGGATTTCCTTCCTGTGTTACTTTTCCGTCCATCAATTGTCTTCTCTTGTCGGGAAGTCCGCAGAATTTTAAGATGTTTGTCAGATTCATGTCGCTTTCAAAAGTTCCGCCTTCTTTTGAAGACTTCATAAAAAATTCTCCATTCACAATACTATGTATTGTTTGGGAAATTGAATGCAAATCAAATGTTCTATATTGGAAAGGTTTTTTTAGTCCATATTTTTTCGCCCTTATGTCGATAAAGCCGACGTCAAATTGGGGATTCTGGCAGAGAACATTCCTCATCGCCCTTCCCGCCGCCCATTTGAAAAATTTTTCAATCATTTCTTTCTGCGACTGTTTGCTTTCATCTCTTAATTCCTCTTCTGTTTTTCCGATGACAAGAAGTGATTCTTGGTCTATAATATCTTCATTGTCAATCCTTGATTCTTCCAAAAATTCTTCCATTGTGTTCAAGTCGATTGCGCCTATTTGCCATATTCCACATCTAACAACATCTAATCCTGACATTTCCAAATCAAGAACAATGGGCATTATTTGCGATTTCATTTTAATTTTTCTCCCAGCTCTTTCACGGCCTCTTCAGTGTAAATTGCGATTCTTCCCATTCCGCCTTCGGCCAAATCCAAAACTCCAAGATTTCCAGCGTTTGCAGTTTCTAGGATATTTGCCTTTGCCTTTTCTTTTTTTCCAGTAACTAAAATGGCTCCCGCATTTTCCTTGTATTTTCTTCCCCTCATTTTTCCTTTCCCGCTTCTTATTTTTTTCTCGCTTATCGCGACGGAAAATGCCTTTTCACCGAGCATATCTTCAATCGCTCTTGCAAAATCCTTCGCTTTCAATCCCAGGATTTTTGATTCAACAATGAACGGGGCTTTTGTCTTTTCATTTTTCAATCTTGAATATTTTTTTGAAATAATTTCTGCGTTTGCCGTCGCGCTCAAAGCTGAAATCAAAGCCAGCTTCATTTCTTTCTTGTTGATTATGTTTCTTGTCAATAAATGCAAAATTTTTGGGGGGTGCGCCCTTCTTCCGCCCCTTGTCCCGGGAATCGTCGCTCCAACCATGTTGAACTGACTTCCCCTTCTTGACATTATTTTTCTCGGAATTCTTGAAATTCCCTTGCCATAAAGTGTTTTCCAAACATGCCTTCTGTGATTGAATTTACCGCTGGCAGAATATTGATTCCCTGCCATAGGAGAGGGAGAATACGGCTGCGCAATTTTCTTTGATTCCAAAACTTTTGCGACGATGTCTTCCCTTATTTTGGCGGAGAAAATTTTTGGCAATTCCATTTCTCCGGCTTTCTTTCCGTGCATGTCATAAATTTGTGTTTTCATTTTTTTTTGCGTTTCCTTATTTTTATTCAACTAGGTCGTAAATTTTCTTCTTCTGTTTTTTAGTTTCCCTCAATGGATTTGTGATTACGAGCTGTCTCTTTGCAGGTCCCTGAACGCTTCCATGAACGAGGATGTATTCTGTTTTCACGTCGCCGTAATTTTTTATCCCTTTAAATCTCCCTTGATTTTCCGGCTTGCCTATGGAAATTATTTTGTTGTTGTAAACAACTCTTGAAAACATTCCAAGCTGTCCTGCGTGCGCGGTTCTGAAAGTTGACCTTCTTGGATGCCAAGGCCCGATGCTTCCGACATTTCT